>JAIRKB010000164.1 GCA_031260385.1 Propionibacteriaceae bacterium
CATCGAGAAGGTCACCAGTGAACCGACGAGCGGCCGCAATCTCACCCTCCAGTGGCGGATCATGGTGCAGAAAGCGCTCCAACAGTCGCACCGACCCCACATCCAAGCTAATCGCAGCGGTGATGACCCCCACAGACCCCCCCTGATCATTGTGCGGCCAGTTAGGCGAGTCACCACCGGCTTGTTGCCTCGCGTAACTGACCGCGCAACCGGCGGATGAGGCCGATCCACGGATTAGCTCGGTGGAGCCGCCGCCGATGTCGACCACTAGGATGTCACCACCGACCGCTAGAGGGCCACCAATCAGGGCACCTAAGAAACTCAGTTCGGCTTCTTCTATCCCGGAGATAATCTCCGGGTCGACACCTAACCTCACACGCACGCCATCAAACATCTCAGCGGCATTAGCCGCGTCGCGGGCAGCGGAGGTGGCAACGAATCGTACCTTGTCAACACCGAAATCAGCGATCGTGACAGCGAAGTCGTCGAGCGCGGTAAACAACCGGGCCAGCGCGTCCGCCCGAAACCGACCGCTAGCATCCACCCCCTCACCCAACCGAGCAAAACGCAGGTCGCGCGCTAACTCAACTAGCCCACCACCAGCGTCCCCCTCAGCGATCAACAACCGAACCGTATTCGTGCCACAATCAACAACCGCGACCCGCACCACACACCTCCTCAAACCGACAGCCTGCCTGGGACCAAAGGGGACGGTTCTCAATTGGTGCCAATAGGGACGGACCTACTTCCAGGGCGGGCAAGTCCTCGGAGAGGTCTGTCCCTAATGGCCCCCAAACAGAACCGTCCCCTTTGGCCCCGCAAACAGAACCGTGTTCCTCGCTGCGCTCGTCAACGGTTTCCTTAGCCTCGGCATAACAAGTGAACTTGTTATGCTCTCGGCTGGCGTCACCGTCCCCTTTGGCCCCGGAGACTAGGGTGAGGGCCTCGTCGCCGAAGGGGTTTACCCCGGGGCCTTTGGCTAAAGCTTGGCCGACTAGGGCGTGGAGGCATTTGACGCGGTCGGGCATGCCACCGGCGGACACACCGGCTAGTTCGGGGACCGACAGGCCGAGCTCAGCGGCGAGGGCGGTGCGGTCGGCTAGATAGGAGTCGTGGGCAGCCCGATACGCCGCCGCTAATGAACGATCAGCAGCCAAGCGCGCCGTCATCTCGGTCATCAGGCCACTACCCTCCAGGGTCGAGCAGGCCTTGACTGCCGCTGGGCAGGTCAGGTAGTAGGTCGTGGGAAAGGGGGTCCCATCTTCCAGGCGCGGCGCCGATAGCACCACCCCGGGATAACCCAACCGACAACGCCAAGCGACCGCGACCATACCCCGGGCAGATCGGCCTAGTTGGGCGGCGACGGTCGCGCTATCGAGGGGATCGATTGGTTTTAAAACCACCCCGATCGGTCCCTTCTCCACTCGAAGTCCCATTCGGCGCCTCAGCCGACCCGGTCGAGCCAGGATCCTGGTCCGGAGCCGGATTCGGGTTGACCGGATTCGATCCCGGCCGACTCGGCTCTGGGCGGTCGGCGGTCTGAATACTCAGCCACAAGGCCTCATACCAGACACTATTAGCCGCACTATCCGACGGGTCGATCGTCGAAACCGTCCCACCGATCACGTTGCCATCCGCATCAATCACCCGATAACCGACCTCGCCGGGCAAGACCCAACCCAAGCGATCCCGCGCTTGGGCGCGGACATACGCTGGGTCCTCCCAACGGGCGAGTTCGTCGTTAAGACGACCGATCTCGGCATTATGCCGTGCGATCTCGGCTTTAACCTGGGCGATATCCCGCTGTTGGCCGAGGTAGACCGAGTAGCTTGACACGAACGATATTGCCAGCACGGCGGCCACTGTGACGATAGCGATCACCCGATAGGTGACCCCGAGGGCGAAAGCTGACAGTTGGCGACTGCGCGCCTCGGCGTGAGCCGTCGCCTGGTCGGTGGTATCCCCGTGCGCCGTACGAGCGGAAGACCCCGGGCCAGCGGCCAAGGGACGAGACTCACGCCTCGCCCCCGGTCGGGTGGACGACCGGGCAGGCGTACGGCGCGGGGGCTTGGTCGGCATTAGGCCTGGAACCTCGGGAAGGCACCCGCCCCGGCATAGCGCGCGGCGTCGTTCAAGTCCTCTTCAATGCGCAGGAGCTGGTTGTATTTCGCAACCCGCTCCGAGCGCGCTGGGGCGCCGGTCTTGATCTGACCACAGTTCACCGCCACCGCCAGATCGGCGATCGTGGTGTCCTCAGTCTCACCGCTGCGGTGGCTCATCATGCAGCGATAGCCGTTGCGGTGGGCCAGCTCGACGGCATCAAGGGTCTCGGTCAGGGAACCGATCTGGTTCACCTTCACCAGCAGGGCGTTAGCGGCCCCTTCCTTGATCCCGCGCGCCAGGCGCACCGGGTTGGTCACAAATAGGTCGTCACCGACGATCTGGATCTTGGACCCAAGGGCGGTCGTCATCTTGATCCAGCCATCCCAGTCTTCCTCGTTGAGCGGATCCTCAATCGAGACCAACGGATAGGTGTCAACCCAGGAAGCGTACATGGCGATTAGTTCGTCACTAGACAGCTTGTCGCCATTCTTGAAGACGTAGGCGTTGGCTTCGTCATCGTAGAACTCCGAGGCGGCGACATCGAGAGCGAGCGCGACTTCCCGACCCGGGACCAGCCCGACGTTGGCAATCGCCTCCATGATCAGGTCCATCGCCTCGGCATTGGAGGCCAGGTTCGGCGCGAAGCCACCCTCATCGCCGAGCCCAGTGGACAGCCCGCGCGCTTTGAGTACGGCTTTCAGCCCGTGATAAACCCGCGTCCCCCACTCCAGGGCTTCGGCGAAACTACTGGCGCCGAGCGGGGCGATCATGAACTCTTGGACATCGACATTGGAGTCGGCATGGGAGCCACCATTGAGGATGTTCATCATCGGTACCGGCAAGATATGGGCATTCGGCCCACCGACATAACGGTAGAGCGGCAGGTCGGCGGCCTGGGAGGAGGCGGCAGCGACCGCCAAGGACACCCCAAGAATCGCATTGGCACCGAGCGCGGACTTGTTCTCGGTCCCGTCAAGGTCGATCATCGTCTCGTCGATCAGGCGCTGCTCGGAGCCCTCAAAGCCCAACAGTTCCGGGCCGATCCGCTCGATGACGTTCTCAACCGCCTTGCGTACGCCCTTGCCACCGTAACGCGCCTTATCACCGTCGCGCAGTTCGGCCGCTTCGAAAGCGCCAGTCGAGGCGCCTGATGGAACGGCGGCGCGCCCCTCCGATCCGTCATCAAGAACGACGGTGACCTCAATGGTCGGGTTGCCGCGGGAATCAAGAATCTCGCGGGCTTCAAGGAAATCTATTGTTGCCACAGTGGGCCACCTTTCAAATAAAGTCTGTGCAGTATCTAGGATATCTCAACGCAGGCAGTAGGCCGGTGATGCTCGCAGAATATGTCGAGGGCTAAATGACCCCTTCACCGCGGATCTGTTCGTGGTGGCGAACGACTTCGGTGATGATGAAGCCGAGGACTTTTTCGGCGAACTCGGGGTCAAGGTCGGCTTCCTCGGCGAGGCGGCGCAAGCGGACGACCTGCTCGGCTTCCCGGGTGGGATCATCGGGGGCCAAGTCGAGACGGGCTTTGAGGTGACCGATGCGTTGGGTGATCTTGAACCGCTCCGCCAGTAGGTGAATCAGCGCCGCGTCGAGGTTATCGATTGAATGGCGGGCCTCAGCCAGCTCCACGGGAACGGTCATTGCGCTACCTCCTGATTTCGTCATCTCGTCGCCAAAAGTGAGGGACACCTCTGGCACCCTTTACAAGCCTGTATTCTTAATCCAAGCCGAGAATGAATTAATAATATGGTACGCGAATCGACTGACACGAGTCGCCAAGCCCTAATCCACCGATTGCTCGCGTCGCGAGCGGCCTTAGATAGGTGTGATGGCAAGGCGACAACGTCGAAGGCAGGCTGGACGCCAACGCTGGTTGAGGGCAGCGCGAGCTGGCTCGTTCTGCCGAGGCCGAGGCAGGCGTTGACGAGCGAAGCGAGGAGCACGCCTGTCGAGCGTTGTCTACGCAGGAGGGCGCCTAGCTGGGGCCGCGTAGCAGCGATGAATCGGTGGATCAGGGCCAAGCGGAAGGGCGGGTATATGAATCACGTGACTGTTGAAGTTGACATGCTAATCGTCATCATCGTAATAGGGGTAGTCATCGCCCTATCGGTGTGGTCGAATCGGCTAGGAATTGCCCCTCCCCTGATTCTGATGGTCGTCGGCGTCGGAGTCAGCTACTTCCTATCCATCCCGCAAATCAACCTAGAAATCCCGGTCATCGAACCGGAATGGATTCTGGCGGTGATCCTGCCGCCCTTGTTATACGCCGCCGCTATTGCCATCCCCACCGTCGATCTGCGGCGCGATTTTGCGGCCGTCGGCGGGCTCGCGGTCGTCCTGGTGATCGTCAGTGCGGTCGTGCTCGGTTTCATTTTCCACTGGCTGATTCCCGGGGTGTCGCTCCCCCTCGGCATTGCGATTGGCGCCATCCTCTCGCCGACAGACGCTGCCGCCACCACGATCGTCCGTCGACTCGGAGTGCCCCATCGCGTCGGGTTAATCCTCCAAGGCGAGTCCCTGCTCAACGACGCCACGGCGCTGGTCTTGCTGCGCTCGGCGATCGTTGCCGCCGGGGCGGTTGCCGACTCCTTCTCCTTGTGGGATGCCGTTGGTGACTTCCTCTGGGCCGCCCTCGCGGCCGCTGTGATCGGCATCCTTGTTGGCTGGCTAGGCGTCCAGGTTCGCCGGATCGTCCGCTCCCCCGCCCCGGCGACCGCCATCTCCCTGATCGTGCCCTTCGTCGCCTGGCTGCCCGCCGAGGTCGTACATGCCTCTGGTCTGGTTGCTGCCGTGGCCGCCGGGTTGACCGCCGCCCACCTCGGGCCCAAGCATATGGATGCTCGACAACGTCTCGCTGAGCGCTCCAACTGGCATACCATGGAGTTTCTCCTGGAAGGAGCGGTTTTCCTCCTAATGGGCCTAGAACTAAGAACCCTAGTCAATGATGTCTATGCCGACCACGAAACTATCGGCGTCGCCCTCGGGCTAGCCGGGATCGGTTTCCTGGTGGTCCTGATCCTGCGCAGCGGCTATCTGGCGATCGTACTGCAAGGTACGAAAGCTCGTACGGAACGCCAAAACGCTCGGCGGGACCGTTGGCGAGCGGCTGATCCCCAGGAGCGCGAGGCTCGGATGCGGGCCCGGATCGAGCGGGCGCGCCCGGCGGTCCAAGCCCAGTTCGAGAACCACTTTGACGCCCTGATGACCCGGTTTAGGCG
>JAIRKB010000250.1 GCA_031260385.1 Propionibacteriaceae bacterium
TGGGGGTTATCCTCACCGGTCCGCCCAAGGTTAAACGAATCGAAAGGCGGCGCGCTCCAACCGCCCCGCCGATCCGTGAAAGCGAGACCAATGCTATTGGTCGGCGTAGGCGGGAGATGAACCGAGAATGTCATTTAAAGAAGTCCGGGAGTTCAATGCCGCCGTCGTCGTCCGGGCGGCGGCGCACCCGCAGGGCAGGCTCCGGGGTGGCCCGATCCAACACCGACGGCCGGGCTGCTACAGCGCCCGCCAGCGGCTGGGTGGCCTCTGGGCGGGCGAAACTCGGCCGAGAGGAACTAACGCGCGCTCTGGTGGGCGTGCCGTCAAAACCGGCTGCAATCACCGTGACGCGCACCTCGTCACCAAGAGCATCATCAATCACTGTTCCCCAGATGATATTGGCATCCTCGGCGGCGGACTCTTGAATCAGGTTGGCGGCCGCGGAGACTTCATGTAACAGTAGATCCGAGCCGGCAGCGATTGACAGGAGAACTCCCTTCGCGCCATCAATACTGGACTCCAACAACGGCGAGGAGATCGCCATTTCGGCGGCAACGCGGGCCCGATCCTCACCGCGGGCAGAGCCGATCCCCATCAGGGCCGAGCCAGTATTCGACATCACCGCTTTGACATCGGCAAAGTCCACGTTAACCGTGCCCGGAGTGGTAATCAGATCGGAGATCCCGGCCACCCCCTGCATCAAGACCTGGTCCGCTTGCTTGAAGGCATCGAGCATCGACACCCGAGTATCAGCCATTTGGAGTAGCTTGTCATTGGGAATCACGATCAGGGTGTCGACTTCGTCGCGCAGGATAGCGATGCCTTCATCGGCGCGTTGCGCCCGCGAGCGGCCCTCAAAAGAGAACGGTCTGGTCACGACCCCGACCGTCAAAGCCCCGAGGGACCGAGCGATCCGGGCCACGATCGGCGCAGCGCCGGTTCCGGTGCCACCGCCCTCACCAGCGGCCACGAACACCATGTCGGCCCCCTTGAGGACCTCTTCAATATCTTCCGCATGATCATCAGCGGCTTGGCGACCCTTTTCGGGGTCAGCGCCAGCGCCGAGCCCACGCGTCAGATTACGTCCGATATCGAGCTTGACATCAGCATCAGACATCAGCAACGCTTGCGCATCGGTGTTCACAGCAATGAACTCGACCCCACGGAGCTCTTCTTCAATCATCCGGTTAACCGAATTCACGCCGCCCCCACCGACGCCAACAACCTTAATTACAGCCAGGTAATTCTGTGATGCAGTGGCCACGGCTCCTCATCTCAAATCGATATTCGCGCTCAGAATTCAGGCTACGAGACGAACAAGGTCAGAGTAGGCGTCTTGATAGCGACTCGCCGTGATCTCAACCTTACATTCAGATTTGCCACCCCAAAAAGTGTCCTCCCTACGCTTCGCTCCGGTCCGGTACTTTATGGGGACCCCGGCCTTATCAATAGCGGGCTTGATCGTCAACATGGTGCTCTCTATCTCGTCGAAGGGTGGCTAGGTGAACTGATGTCGTAGTACGATGCCGAGATTTTGAGCAGGCCATCGATAACCTGCGCTTTCAGCTCCGATTGTTCGGCACTCCCCCACAGGATCTGCGAGCCGTTCAATAAGCCGATCGTGAAGGTGTCCGGGGTCTGGGCGGTCATCCAAGATAATTGCGAACGTACGGAATCCGGCAGGGCGACAGCGATAGTCGCCGCATCGGCCATCAGGCGGGTGGAGGTCGGGGAATCATCGGCATTGAGGTTGATGATCAGCAGGCCTTCTGGGGTGTAGGGAGCGGTTAGGAACCCGATGCCCTGGGCATCGACCAAAACATACTCCCCTAGCCACGGTATGCCATAGACGGCCGTCCGTTCCGTCACCGCGATGCGAACCACCCCCGACCAAGTGCGAGTAATCGCCACGTCAGCGACGATCGGTAGGGCCCGAACACGTTGGGCAATCGCATCGGTATCCAAACTGACCAGGTGGGTCCCAAACTCGATTTGGGCGGCGGCTAGGATCTCGTCCTCGTTGATCTGATGGAGCCCACTGACTTCGATTTCTCTCGCAACGAACCAGGGTGAGAACCAGATCGCCCAAACGGTTGCGCCTAGGATGGCGACGACGCCAACCCCAATGCCAACCCGGATCGCCCGACGGCGGCGCTGCGCCCGGTGGCGGGCCCGGATCGCCGAGGTGGCGTCCTTGACTTGAGTAGAGCGTCGTTCTGGCGGCGGCATCATTCCTCCAACAGTCTTAGCAGCAGCGGTCCGACGGCGGTGACTGACCCGGCACCGAGGGTCAAGACCAGATCACCAGGACCAGCCAGCGGTTCCAGAGCGGCGGGGGCATCCTCAAGGCGCGGCACATAGTGGACTGAACCAGTGAAGGACTTGAGAGCGTCAACAATGAGCTCTCCGCTGACCCCGGCAATCGGATCCTCCCGGGCCGGGTAGACATCCAGGACGACGACCTCGTCTGCGGCGGCGAGCGCCTGGGCAAACTCGGTCGCGAAATCGCGGGTTCGCGTGTAAAGGTGGGGCTGGAAACAGGCGATCACCCGTCCGGCATCGGCGACGATTCGCGCCGCCTTGATTGTGGCCGCCACCTCGGTGGGGTGATGGGCGTAGTCATCAACGACCAGGACACCGCGCGTACACCCCAATCGCTGGAAGCGACGAGCCGTACCACGGAATTGGGCTAAGCCCTCTAATAATCCGGCGCGATCTAGGCCAAGCGCCGCCCCAACGGCAAAGGCCGCCGCCGCATTGTGCAGATTGTGGTTACCGGGCACTTGGAGGCGCAGGGTCGCGGACCACTCGCCCCAACTGAGCCGGGCCAGACTAGACAAGCCGGTCATGTTCACCTGGCTCAGCCTCAGATCACAGTCGTCACCCTCACCATAGGTGATCACCTGCCTCCCGGCGGCCGCCAGACTCTGCCCCAAAAACCTCGCGCCTGGATCATCGCCGTCAACGATCACTAGGGAGACGGTTGGAGAGCTAGCGAATTGCTCAAAGCCTTGGGCATAAAGCTCGGGCGTGCCCCAGTTATCAAGATGATCGGCTTCCAGTGTAGTGACCACCGCGATAGTGGTCGGATACTGGCGAAATGACCCATCGGATTCGTCCGCTTCGACGATGAACTGATCGGTCGTGCCGAGGTGGGCGCCCAAGCCGGATTCCAGGAAGGTGCCGCCGAGGACGTACGACGGATCGGCGCCGGCACCGAGGAAGGCCGAGACGGCCATCGCTGTGGTGGTGGTTTTACCGTGGGTTCCCGCGACCGAGATCACCCGACGGTCCTCCATCAAACAGGCTAAGGCGACACTGCGGTGGAGCACGGGCAGACCAAGCCGCCGGGCTTCGGCAAGCTCGACATTGGTCTCGCGGATCGCCGAGGAGATCACCACGGTATCGACCCCGGTCAGGTGAGCGGCGTCGTGGCCGATCCAGATCTGGGCTCCCTGCCGGGTCAAGGCCTGGAGGGTTTCGGAGTCCACCTGATCGGAACCGGAGACGGTCAGCCCCCTAGCTAGGAAGGCACTAGCCACCCCGGACATTCCGGCGCCGCCAATGGCGATGAAATGCACTCGGCCGAGACTGGCGAAACTGGGGATCGCTTGGGCGTCGATCAAGGTCATGGAACCCTCCTTAGCTGCCAAGCCTGCCTGGCGACTTGCTGCGCCGCATCAGCGGGCATCAGATCGCGAGCCGCCTGGCTCATCCGCGCCAACTCCCCCGGCTCACCAAATAGCCCGGTCACCATCTCAGCGAGGCGCCCGCCGGTCAGTTCAGAATCGTCGATCAGTTGTCCGGCACCGGCGGCAACCACCGCCGAGGCATTCTTGGCTTGTTCACCGTTACCGTGAGGCAGCGGTACGTAGATCGCCGGTAGCCCAATCAAGGCGGTCTCACTGACCGTTGCCGCTCCCGAGCGGGCGAGCATTAGGTCGGCGGCCGCATAAGCCGATTCCATTTCTTCAACATAGGGCACGCGGATATAACGCGCTTGGTGGAGCTCCGGGAGCTGAACCGGATCATCGAAGTTGGCTTTACCCGTGACATGGAGCACACTGATCCCAGCCTCGTCGAAGGCGCCTAGCGCCGCGATGGTCGCGGTATTGAGTGAGCGGGCGCCTAAGGATCCCCCAGACACCAATAAGACCTTGTCGCTTGGGGCGAGACCGAACTGAAGGCGAGCCTGGTCACGCCTCTCGGAGCGGTCGAGCCCAGCGATGGCGGCGCGCATTGGCATGCCGGTGACGATTTGGCGGGGAAAACCGGTGGCGGCAAAGGTGACACAGACTGCCTTGGCGAAGCGGGCGGCGATGCGGTTGGCTAGCCCTGGGACGGCATTAGCCTCGTGAATCACCACGGGCAACCGCAGTTGGCGGGCCGCTAGATAGACGGGCAGCGCAGCGTAGCCGCCGAACCCTAGGACCACCTCGGCCTCGGTTTGGCGCAACACCGCTTTGGCTTGCCTGACTGAGCCGATGATCCGAAATGGTAGGGAGACTAACTGACCGGTGAGCTTACGCGGCAGTGGAATCGGATCAACCAGATGGAGTCGGTAGCCCGCCTGCGGCACGAGTTCTGTCTCCAACCCGCGACTGGTGCCGACACAGTCGATTTCACCCGTTGGATCCAGCACTTTGAGCGCAGCGGCGGTAGCCAACATCGGCGAGATATGTCCGGTGGTCCCTCCCCCGGCGAAGACGGCTCTCATCAGTGCGTCCTTACGATCGTCCGGGCGCGGGGTTTGCGCTTGCGAGAGGCGAGATGTTTCACGGCTTGCGGTTCCCGCCGCGCGCAACCAGCCAAGAGACCAGCCGCGAAGAGGTTAGCCATCAAAGAAGAGCCACCATAAGACACCATCGGCAAGGTGACACCCATCACGGGGAACAGACGGACCGCGACCGCGATATTGGCGAAGGCTTGAACGGAGAACCAGGTGACGACCCCGATGGCGATCAAGCGAGAGAAGACGGAGGTCGAGCGGCGGGCAATCCGGATCCCCGCGAAAGCCAGCACTGCAAAGAGGGCGATCACCGTCAGCGCCCCGACCGCCCCCAACTCTTCACCAATGATCGCGAAGATATAGTCGGTATGGGCCTCCGACAGCAGACCCCACTTTTGACGACTGGCTCCGAGGCCTTGCCCAAACCAGCCCCCGGAAGCCAAGGCGTAGATACCGCGTCTGGCTTGCATATTCAAGCCTAAGGGATCGAGATCGGGGTTTAGGAAAGCCCAGATTCGCCCCATCCGGTTCGGTTGCAGCGCCACCATCAGGGCGCCAAGCCCAGCGACCCCGGCTGCGATGACAGCCAGCAGGCGCCACGGCGCCCCGGCGGCAACCATGATCAACATGACGATCGCCGCCATGATCATCGCCGTCCCCTGATCCTTTTGGAAGACCACTAAGCCAACCAACGTGAAGGTGATCCCGACGTAAGGTAACCACTGGCGCAGATCTGTTAACTGCTTACGCCGCCGTGACAGGTCATCGGCCCCCCACACGATCAAGGCGACCTTGGCGAACTCGGAGGGCTGGAACTGGGTCCAGTCGGCTCCAAAAGCCAGCCAGTTACGGTTACCAGCAATCTGAACCCCCAGCGGGGTCAAGGTCAAGACCAACAAGACGATCCCCAGGAGTAAGGCGGGGCGCGCTAGGCCGCGCACAGCATTTTCCGGCAGCATCGACAGCCCTAAGCCACCGATCAGGCCTAAGCCGGCGAAGAAGATCTGGCGTTTACCGAAGTAATAGGGATCGTCCATCTGAACCGCCCCGATCACCTGTGAGGAGGAGATCACCATCAGCAAGCCAATGAAGACCAAGACACCGACGGTCGCGATCACCAAGCGATAGGTGAACAATGGGTGATCCATGGCGTTGCGGATCGGACCTTTAGCCGCCCTGGGGCGGGAATCGGTTTCGGTGGTCATGTTAGTCACCTCCTTGCGGGGTCAGGAATGTACGAACGGCGCGGGCGAACTGGTCTCCCCGATCGGCGTAATCGACAAAGATGTCTTGCGAAGCACAGGCCGGCGCTAGGAGGACAGTGTCCCCCGGCTGGGCTAGCTCGCCAGCCCGCGCCACCACTGCCGTCATCACCTGGGGTTCCAGACAATCAAATACGAAGGTTGGGACCTCATCGGCTTCGCTAGCGAAGGCTTCGGCGACCACCCCCCGGTCGGCGCCGATCAGCAAGGCGGCTTTGATCCGTCCGCGCCCTTGGCGGACCATCTGTTCAAAGCGGGTGCCCTTGGCGAGCCCACCGGCAATCAGGATCACCGACTCAAAGCTCTCGATCGCGGCGAGCGCCGCGTGGGCGTTCGTCGCCTTCGAGTCATCAACCCAGGTGACACCAGCCTGGCTAGCAATCGTCTCGATTCGATGGGGACCGAGTTCGTAATTGCGCAAACCCTCACGGACGGCCCGAGCGGAGACCCCGAAGGAACGGGCTAATCCGGCGGCGGCGAGGGCATTGGCGATCATATGCGGGCTCGATGACGGTAGATCCTCGATGAGGGCCAACTCCAGGGCGGAGTCGCGACGCTGGGGAATGAAGGCTCGATCAACTAGATAATCGTCGACCACCCCGAGCATTGAGGGCCCGGGAACCCCTAAGGTGAAGCCGATCGCCCGGGCACCTTCGACGACATCGGCGTCCACCACCATCTGTTCGGTGGTCGGATCTTCGACATTGTAGATGCAACTATTGGTTACCTGATGGTAAATCCGGGCCTTGTCGGCGGCGTAGGCCGCCGCTGGGGTCGGCGCTAGCGTCTCGTACCATTCCAAATGGTCTGGTTCGAGGTTCAACACCGCTGCGGAGTGCAAGCTTAGGGACGGCGCCCAGTGTAACTGGAAGCTCGACAACTCGACCGCCAGGACGTCGTAGGCGACCTCATCGAGGACGGTCTCCAGGATCGGGCGCCCGACGTTGCCAACCGCTGAGGTGGTTAGTCCGGCTGCCCGGAGGATCGACTCCAACATCGTCACCGTGGTGGTCTTGCCGTTTGTCCCGGTCACCGCCAGCCAGGGTACGATCCGATCCGGCTGCTGGAAGCGCCAAGCCAACTCCACATCACCCCAGATCGGAATCCCGCGAGCGGTCGCTGCGGCCAGAATTGGATGATTTGGTCGCCAACCGGGGGAAGTGATCACCAGATCACAATCCGGGAGGGTGGCTTCGGGGGCACCGAGGGTAACCTCGGCCCCAAGGATCTCCAGCAGATGGGCTTTATCCTGCAAACTGGGGGAATCGGCACCCTCAATCACTCGAACCTGAGCCCCATAATGAAGCAGCACATCCGCCGCCGAGAAACCACTCGCCCCTAGCCCGGCGATGCACACCCGGGCTTGGGGCCAATCGGAACTCCGATTAGCGGTTGGTAGCCAGTCGATCATAAGCCCACCACC
>JAIRKB010000253.1 GCA_031260385.1 Propionibacteriaceae bacterium
TGGTTAATCCTGGTAATTGCCGGGGCCACCACCTCAGGGTGGTCGGTCTTGACGGTCCCAATCGCGATCCTTGCCGCAATCGCCTTCGGCGCTCCCCTGATGGCCTTCTCGGCGACCCGGGAACGCGAAGACTTCACCTTCTCTTTCATTCAACGTTTCATCGTCATGCCAATGTTCCTCTTCGCGGGGACCTTCTTCCCTCTCGAATCAATGCCGAGCTTTCTACAGTGGATCGGCTGGATCTCACCGATGTGGCATGGCTCGCAGTTGGCGCGCGCCGCCTCCTTCGGCTTGCCGCTGCCGGGTTGGCAGATCGCCGGTCACTTGGTCTTCCTGATGACCTTGGCTGGGGTTGGTCTAGCCCTAGCCGTGCTTCAGTTCCGCCGGAGGTTAACCCGATGAAAACGTCGACCCGTCAACCCTGGTGGCCAACCCACTTCCCGGCTTTCGCCGTTATCGAGCGCAGTTTTCGAGCTTGGAAGTCCGGCAACTGGATCATCGTGATGACCGGATTTGCCGAACCGCTGCTCTATCTCACCGCCCTGGGTCTAGGGATGGGGGCGCTGGTGGGTGAGGTTCCGGGCCCGAATGGCGTGATGATGTCGTACGCCGCTTTCATCGCCCCCGCCATGATGACCACCTCAGCGATGAACGGGGCGATCTACGATTCGACCTGGAATGTCTTCTTCAAAATGAATTTCGCCAAGCTTTACGAGACGATGTTGGCAACCTCTCTAGCGCCGTTCGACGTGGCGATCGGCGAGATCGCGATGGCGCTATTCCGGGGCCTGATCTATGCCCTCGGCTTCGGCGGGGTCATCGCGGCGATGGGACTGACTAGCAGCTGGTGGGCGCTAGCGATGGTCCCAGTCGCGGTCCTGATTGCGCTCGGTTTCGCCGCCTTCGGGATGGCGATCACCAGCTATTTCACCCGGTTCCAGCAGATGGAGTTGCTCTCGCTGGTCATCCTGCCGATGTTCCTATTCTCCGCCACCCTGGTGCCCCTGGAAGTCTTCCCCACTGTGGCGCAATGGTTCATCGTCGCCTTGCCACTGTGGCACGGTGTCGAGTTGATGCGTCAGCTTAGTCTGGGAGTCTTCACTTCGTACGCCTGGATTCATCTGAGCTATTTCGTGGTCTTGTCGGTGGCTGGGATCATCTTCACCACCCGCCGCCTGCGCTCCCTCTTCTTGCGCTGAGAGCCTTGGTACGATTGGTTGACTAGGCAAAGGAGTAGTCGTGACCCTGATCGCTGACCTGTCCTCGGTGCGCGTTCGGCGCGCGGTGGTGTCTAGTTGGAAGAACAATGTCTACCTGCTGACGGTGACCGCCACCGGGGAACAGCTGTTGATTGATGCGGCGGCGGAGCCGGTGGCGATCGATCGGCTCCTGGACCAGGCCCGGACCGATAGTGCCGCGCCGACCCATCTGACGATGATCGTCACCACCCACGCCCATGCCGATCACATCGCCGCTCTCGCTGCCATCCATGCCACATGTGATGCGGCGCTGCTCGCCGGACGTGCCGATGGGCCTGCCATCGAACGCCGTACGGGGGTGAAGATCGATCGCTACCTCGACCATGGCGACCAGATCGACTTCGGTGGGATCGCTTTGGAGGTGATCGGGCTGCGAGGACACACGCCCGGTGGGATCGCCCTAGCGCTGACCCTGCCCGGTCTGCCAGCGCAGCTGTTTACCGGTGACTCCCTCTTTCCCGGCGGTCCCGGACGTACCGATCGGCCAGGTGATTTCGACGTCCTGATGACTGATCTGGAAACAAAAGTCTTTGCCCAGTTCGGCGATGATGCGGTCATCTGGCCCGGCCACGGCGCCCGTACCACCCTCGGTCAGGAACGCCCCCAACTTGGACAGTGGTGGGCGCGTCGATGGTAGCTAACCAGCGTATGAAATATTTAATTATTAATGTCGCCGCCGTGCTAATCTGCCTCCATGTCCGCCTTTTTTGGCCCGGAACCGGTGCGTCTGCAGTTCAAGCAGTTTAGCTGGTTGCACGCTGCCTCCCTCGGCGGACTAGCGGTCGGTTCAGCGGCCACTGTCGCCTTACGGAAGTACTTTCGCAACAACCCCCGTTTACGTCGTTGGACGCCAATTGCCTTGGGTTGCCCGGTCTGGGCCCTCGAAATCGTCTACCACGCCTGGAACTATGTTCACGACTTCAACTTTGTCGTCAACCTGGTGCCGTTGGAACTGTGTTCGATCGCCCTATGGATGACCGTTGCCATCTGCTTCACCCGTAGTCAAGCCATCTTTGAGATCTACTATTTCCTCTCAGTTGGGGCGCTAGCGGCTCTGGCTTTCCCCGACTTTGGCGCTTACGGCCCTGACCACATCCGCTACTGGATGTATTTCGCTTGCCACGGTTTCATCGTCTGGTTGACCGTGTGGATGCTCGCCGTCGAGGGCCAGCGCCTCCGCCCCGGCACCTTTAGGCGCCTCCTGATGGTGATCGCCCCCCTGATCGGCCTGATCCGCTTCGTCAACAAGAAGTTCAACACCAACTATATGTATCTAGCGGGCCCCACCGGCTCTAGTTCCCCCCTAGACTTCCTCGGCACCGGCCTCGGCTACTTCATCAAACTAATCCTGCTAGTCCTCGCCGCCTTCACCTTACTCTACCTCATCGCTCCCAAAGCCCGGGCCTAACCGAGGGTTCCCGTGATCAAGCCATCACGGGTTCAGATCATAACAGTATGGTAAGGCCTGGCGGAGAGCCGCGATTTGCTCGGCGGTGAGCGGGTTGCCTGCGAGATAAAGATGATCTAGGTGGCTTAATCCGAAGAGCGGCTCGACGTTGCTAATGTCATTCCCATCAATATGTAGTCCCCGCAGCGTCGCACCAAGACCTCTCAGTGGTTCGAGGTCACTAACCCTGTTGCCATAGATAAACAAAAACTCCAAACTTGGCAGGCTTGCAAGCGCACTAATGTCACTAATTTGGTTATTACCGATACTCAGGGTTTTCAACTTGGTGAGCCCTGCTATCACCGAAATATCCGTGATCTGATTGTTAGGCAGACTGAGTAAAGTCAGGTTAGTCAGACCCGCTAGCGCGCTAATATCGCTGATCTGGGTATCAGATACGCTGAGGGTTTCTAGGTTGGACATCCCCGCAAACGGGCTAAGGTCACGAAGATTGACCTCGCTCACGATGAGCGACTTCAGATTAGTCATGCTGCCTAGCGGGCTGACATCACCAATTGGGTTAAGGGATAGGTTAAGCTCAACCAGGTTTGCCAAGCCAACGATCTCGGAAACATCAGTTATCCCGCAACTGAACAGTTCAAGGTATTTCAGGTTAGGCAGTTCAAACAACACACTGAAGTCGCTTAGTGGGTTCATCCCTAAACTGAGTCGTTCCAGAGACGGTAGATCCCGCAACACACCAATATCGCTAATTTGGTTAACGCTGAGGTCTAGGTCGACCAACTTTGTCATGTGCTTAAGCGGCTCAATATCGGCATTCGTTAGCCCGCGATTGGAGAGGTCCAATGATGTCAACGAGGTGTCGTACCGCACTCCTTTAATTACGACAGACCCAGAAATGGGATCATCAACCACCACGACCACGTCGTATGGAGCTTGATAGCTGCTAATCGCGGCAATCGCCGCACCTGCAATCCCCAAACCAACCATCGCTGCCACCAGTCCAACGATCACCCCAACGCGCCCCCTCGATCTGGGCTTCGTCAGTGGCATATTGTCCGATAGCGCGATCTCACCCACTGGAAGATTGCCATCCACCGGTAGCATCGGCCACATCTCTGGTTCAGTGACTGCCCCCAAAACCCGGTCCCCACTAGTAGATTGGCCCCTCGGATCGTCCTTAGCCATGCCCCATCCCTTACTCTCTAGGCCTCAATCGCCAACATATAACCAACGAGGCTAGCTCCAGTATAGAGCGGCGGAAAACCGGGCGACCACCGGAAAACTCCGGGGGGACCAGGGGACGTTTCTGGTGGTCCCAGCAAGGATCAGTCAGCGACCGTATAGAAACAGTTCTTCGGCGACACAATTTCCCCAGAAGCCTTGAGCGCCTTGATCGCCTTATCAACCTCAGCTTTCTCCACCCCCAGGATGGCCGCAACCTCCGCCGACTTGAGGGGCTTATCACTAGCCGTAAACGCCGCGAGGACTTCTTCCTTAGTTGCCATCTTCATTCCTTCCGATGTGGAATCTAGTACGGGCACCCTACCACGACCCAGACCGGAACCATGGGGAAGGTCCTCGCGGTCCCCCAGCAAAGGGTGCCATCTAGATTGTACTCAACCCACACCAACCCACTGTGTCCAGGATCTAGAGCGGTTTAATCATGATCAAGCAGGGATTGGCGTCACCCCAGAGGTCCGTCACCTCCACGGGAAGGAAACCAAGTGCCTCATAGAAGCGACGAGTCTTCGCATAACCGGGGTCGGGGTGGCTAGCGGCGAGAGTTTTCACTTCGAATAGGCGTACGCCAGCTGCGACAGCCTCAGTTTCGGCGGCGGCAACAAGGGCCTGTCCCACGCCGCAACGGTGGTGGTCGCGCAGCACAGCCATGAGGTGGATTTCCACGGTTTGGGGGAAGTGTTGGTTGAGTAGGAGGATACCGATTGGGGCCCCGTCATCATCGTGAGCGAGATAGGTCGTCATGCGTCCAGCGGCCTCAACGTACTCAGCGTTTGCTTCGGGTAAACCAAACCATTCCGGCAGGTCGGCTAGGATCGTTGCAGCAATCTCGGGTGCGGGAGGTCTGGGCCCAGTGACATTCATAAGGTAAAGCCTACGAGTGAGCGGCGAGCTAGCAAAAACCCCCTGCCACACCTCCGGCCAGCTACAGTCAGAGATCTAGCCCGCCTGGTCCTCGGTGAGCTCTAGGAAGCGGTCGATCTTCCCACTCGGCGCGTGCTTCCAAGTGGTCAACCCCATGTGCTCGCGGTCAGCGTCGGCACGAGCCACGATCACCTCATCTGCGGTCTGCCCGTGTATTCCTTGACGACCTCGCCAGCCCACTTACGGAACTGGACCGCGCGCTCATTCTCAATCTTGAAGCCAACGGCGAGTACGACCCGCAAGCCGTAGTGCTTAGCGCGGTATTTCCTGCCGCCGGACACATCTATTAGAAACTCTCTAATAGATGCCTCATCGACCTCTAGGTCATCCAACACACGCTTGAGGTGATAATTAACCGTGGAAACGGCCACCGCGTACAACTCGGCGATCATCCTAAGTGGGACTGTACTAACGCGAGCCATCGTACAGACTCCTACCCAGGCTTTGGCTCTTCCCTCCTGAGGTCGAAGGCGGCGTTGATTGCTCGGCTTAGGCCCGCTTCCTGGTCATCGAGTAGCAGCCCGATCTGCCGGAGGATCGCGGTTGCTGGGATGGTGGTGATGTTGTCGCAACTAGCGACGCAGTTATGGTCGAGGCCATTGCGATGATCAAGCAACACCTCGGTGCTTAGACCCCGGATGGTGGATGTGATCGGGGCGACTGTCACGCTCGTGAGGTAGCTTTGAGCGATTTCGCGGGTGAGGACGAGCGCCGGACGCGGCTTATCGAGTTGAGCCAGAACGATGGCCCGCATCAGTCGAGGCCTGACCAGTCGGTTCGTACGATCGAAGCCAGATCGGGGTAGAGGTCTTCCCCTCTAGCCCGCACCACTGCCGCAATCTCTGCGTCTCGTCGGTATCCCCGCGCTCGGTCCAGGTAGCTTATCGACTGCCTTAGGGCATCCGACCGACTATTGGCCCGCCCACTAGCCACCTCAAGATCCAAAGTCGCCAATTCTTCTTCGGTAAGCCGCACCGCAATTTGCGTAGTCATACCCCCAGTCTATCACCCCTGCATACCAAACGGTATACAGGCTTCCTCGAATGCAGTCCGCCAGTTAGGTCGTTTGTCGGTGGGTTTGGTACGGTTCGTACCTTCTAATACGTAGCAAACCCACCGCCAACAGCCGAGCGGACAACGACTAGGGTTAGAGGAGTTCGCCGTACTTTCGGACGAACAGATACTTGACTAGGGTGACTAGGAGCATGTAGCAGATCACGGTGGCGATCAGGATGCCGAAGTA
>JAIRKB010000273.1 GCA_031260385.1 Propionibacteriaceae bacterium
AGATGGTCTTCCAAGACCCCCGCTCCTCGCTTAACCCCCGAATGAAGATCGCCGACATCATCGCGGAGCCCTTACGCTCACCCTTAGTTCGCAACCGCGTGGATGTCCCTCGCGACCACCGGGCGCGGGTAGCTGAAGTCCTCGAAGCGGTCGGCCTGCCTGCTTCCGCCGCCGCCCTCTACCCCCATGAGTTCTCGGGTGGTCAACGCCAACGGATCGCCTTGGCCCGGGCCCTAGCCCCCCGACCGCAAGTTCTGCTCGCTGATGAACCGGTTTCTTCGCTAGATGTCAGTGTGCGGGCTCAGGTTCTGAACCTGCTCAACGACCTGGTTGACTCAATGGGTTTGACCCTCATCATGGTTAGCCACGATCTCGGAGTCATTCGTCACACCTGTAACCAGGTCGGGGTCCTCCATCAAGGCCGTCTCGTCGAGACGGGCGAAACTGCCACCATCTTGAGCTCTCCCCGCCGGGCCTATACTCGTGAGCTTGTCAACGCAATTCCCCGTCTGCGAACACCAGGCGTGTAAGGAGTCGGCCCGAGGGATAGCTGGCGTGCCGTACATAATCTACCGATCGAAGGTCGCACGACGGGGAATGATCAGGGAATCCTCACCAGTCTCCGCATCCAAGCTGAGCAGATCGAGGACTTCATCGTGAAGCAGGCCGTTGGTGGCCAAGGCACCTGGACCGACCGGACCGGGCACCCCATCCAGGGAGGTGAACTTCCCACCGGCTTCGGTAACGATCGGCACGAGGGCTGCCATGTCGTGCAAGGCGAGTTCCGGCTCACACGCCACATCAACCGCCCCTTCGGCGACCAACATATATGACCAGAAGTCACCAAAAGCCCGCGTTCGTTCGGCAAAGCGCAGGAAATCCCCAAATTGGCGACCGCGACCACTCTCCACCCAGCCGGATAAGGAGGAGTACGACAGGAAGGCTTGCGAGATCTTTGGCGTTGTGGAAACCGCAATCCGCTTTCCGCCAAGCAGACCCTTACCGGTGTAAGCACCACCACCGCGATGGGCCCACCACCGCCGCGACAACCCGGGGGCGGAGACGACCGAGACCACGGCGTCACCCTCCACCATTAGGGCAATCAGGGTTCCCCAAACCGGCACCCCACGCACGAAGTTGGCCGTCCCATCAATCGGATCGACCACCCAGCGCCGCGGCCCCCAACCGGAATCACCATACTCTTCACCATGGAAGGCATCACGTGGTCGGGCCGTCGATAAGGTGCGGCGAATCGAGTTCTCGACCTTCTGATCAGCGTCCGAGACCACTGTGGCATCGGGCTTCTGGCTGACGGAAAGGTCGCGAGACCGGAAACGTTCCATGGTGATCTTGTCGGCGGCATCGGCCAGCATGTGGGCAAGACGGAGATCATCGACGAAGTAATCAGCCATACCCTAAGGCTAACGGGTCGCAACGACAAGAACTGACCGAATCGCGGTGGTGGAACCAATAGTCGCTGAATTACCAGTCGGTTCGACTCAACTCCATCCGCCGAAAAGACTCTAGGCGCCCCGGGCTGAGCCTTCCGACAGCGACTGCCTCATCGAGGGCGCATTCGGGTTGATCGGCGCGGTGGGTGCAGCCTCGGGGACAGGCCTCACTCAGCCCCCCGAGGTCAGAAAAGGCGGCGATGACATGATCAGGATCAACATGTTTCAGCCCGAAGGAACGCAACCCGGGGGTATCGATAACCCAGCCACCACCCGGAAGTTCTAGGGCAATCGCCGAACTGGAGGTATGTCGACCCTTGCCGGTCACTTCATTGACCTGCCCAGTTTGACGATCAGCCTCGGGAATCAAGGCATTAACTAATGTCGACTTACCGACACCAGAGTGGCCAATCAGCACGGACACTCGACCGGCGAGGTGGGCTAAGAGCGGGGTTAGGTTATCCCCGCGTTGCATCACGAGACAGGGGATCCCGAGCGGTTCATAGGCGGCAATTAACTCGTCTGGGGAGGCCAGATCAGACTTCGTCAAGGCGAGGATTGGTTCGAGGCCGGCTTCGTAACCGGCCACCAGAATCCGATCGATCATGCCCATGCGGGGCTCCGGGTCCGCTAGAGCCGTCACGATCACCAGTTGATCGGCGTTGGCGACGATCGGGCGCTCATAGGCATCGTCGTCATCAGCGGTTCGCCGCAAGACTGTCTGCCGGGGTTCGACCTCGGCAATCCGCGCTAGGGAGCCCGCACGACCCGAGATGTCGCCATCGAGACGGACGACATCGCCAACGATCACCGACTTGCGACCCAAGGCGCGGGCCTTGGTGGCAGTGACCTCGGCGCCGTCAACGACTAGCCGGTAGCGACCGCGATCGATCGTTACCACGCGTCCGAGTGGCAAGGCCGAGTAATCAGGACGATCCTTGGTCCGTGGTCGGGTTCGCTTGGGCGGACGGCCAAACCCGGTGTGGTCATCGGCAAAGATCGAATCCTTCACTGGACCATCCCTTCCCAAGTGAGAGGAAACTCCGGCATCGTCTTGGTGGTGACGGTGATGTCATCGAGTCTCACTCCCGGCACTCGCAGCCCTATCAGGGCGCCAGTATGGGCAAGACGGTGGTCACCATAGGTGTGAAAGACCCCAGAGTGGAGCGCTGCCGGGCGGATGACCAGGCCATCGGACAGTTCCTCACATTGACCACCCAAGGCGGTTATCTCGGCCTGCAAGGCTTGGAGACGATCAGTTTCATGACCGCGAATATGTCCAACACCGCGAATTCTTGTCTCGGTCTCAGCGAGCGCTGCTAGGCCGGCGACGACCGGGGTCAGTTCGCTGGCGGCCCGCAGATCGACATCCAACCCCCGAATCGCCCCATCGCCTTCGATCCGCAGGCCGGAAGCGTCTAGGGTCACCCGGGCTCCCATTGCTTCGAGGATCTCAAGGATCTGTTGGCCCGGTTGGTCGGTGACGGTCGGCCAGCCGGGCACCGTCACCGCACCGCCGCTGACTAAGGCGGCCCCTAGAAAGACTGCTGCAGTGGTGAGATCAGGCTCAATTTGGTCATCCAAAGCCTCAATCTGGCTCGGCGCGACCTCCCAACTAGTTCCGTTGGCACCAACTCTGACCGCAGCCCCACGAGACTGGAGAGCGGCAATGGTCATCGTAATGTGAGGGGTCGAGGGTAGGGTTTCGCCTCGGTGGGTTAGCTTCAAACCGTACGGAAAACGCGGCGCTGCGAGCAGTAAACCAGAGACGAACTGGCTGGAAGTGGAGGCATCAATCCCAACGGTCTTCCCGTTAATCGGCCCGCGAATCCGGAAGGGGAGAGTGCGCCCTTCCACCTGCGCCCCAAGATCAGCGAGGGCACCCAGTAAGGGCGCCATCGGGCGGACCATCGCTGCCGGATCGCCGCTAAACTGCGCGGTCGTTGCCCCGATCGCCGCCAGGGGCGGCAGAAACCTCATCACCGTGCCAGCTAGACCGCAGTCAATAGCGACCTGGGCTGGCCAGTCCTCGATTGGCTGGATCCGCCAGTTCGCGGCCTCGACATTAATCGTCGCTCCGAGACTGCTTAGTCCCGCAATCATTAAGTCTGTATCGCGAGCCCGCAGGCCACCAAGAATCTGGCTCGGCCCGTTGGCCAGAGCGGACAAGATTAACGCGCGCGCGGTCGCCGATTTTGACCCCGGGACCCTGACTAGCGCTTCAATCGGTGAAAGAGCCTGGGGGGCAGCCCACTCAGCCTTTGAGAGCTCGATCATAGGATCTCGGGCAGATCAGACTTTGAAACGCGGCGTTTGGGTGCCGGTTTGGCATCAACGATCGTCGCCAATTTGGCATGGCGGCGTTGGCGGGCCAACCACACCAAGCTCGGTTTACCTTGCGTATCTTGAGCCGCGACGAGAGCCGCCCCCAGAAGCGATAGATCCCGCCAAAAGCCGAGATCGGACTTCGCCTTACGCCAAGAGGCCACCACC
>JAIRKB010000158.1 GCA_031260385.1 Propionibacteriaceae bacterium
TCCGAACCCCTCTGGCATCACGGCGGCGCCGCCGAGAACTACCAGGCCAGTATGATCCTGTTGCCGACCAGCGGGCGCGGAATTGTCATCTTGTCGAATAGCAATGACCTCCTGGTGGGCAACAGGCTAATGAAGACCATCTTCGCTTCGACCATGAAGATCCTCACCGGCGAACCCCCTGCCGACCAGGACGGCGCCGACTACCTCAGCCAACACCTGGTCTTCAACGCCATCTACCTAGCGATCTTTCTCGGCGCCGCCTTGCCCGCCGTCGGTCTAAAACGGTGGGTCAAGACCGTCCAACAGCGCAAGACCTGGCGGGTGGTCTTCTGGGACCTCTTAGCCCACCTCGCATACCCACTCGGGCTCGCTGCGATACCGTACGTCCTGGGCTATCCGTACTTCCTTATGCGCGGGTACATCCCTGACCTTTACCTAGTCTGGATGACCGCCATCGGGATAGCCCTGATCACGGGCGTGATCAAAGCAGGCTGGTGGCTCCGACATCGCAGACATGTACGCCCCTCAGGGCCGGCCTAGGCGCCGTAACTCCTCTTCCAAGATCGGAAGAACCTCGAATAAATCACCAACAATGCCGTAATCGGCGATCGTGAAGATTTGGGCCTGGGGATCCTTGTTGATCGCAATGATCGTGTCCGAGGCGCTCATCCCAGCGACATGCTGGATCGCTCCCGAGACCCCACAAGCGATGTAGACCCTCGGCGAGACCGATTTCCCAGTCTGGCCAACCTGATGAGCATGAGGGATCCAACCGGCTTCGACCGCCGCCCGGGAGGCCCCGACGACACCGCCAATCGAGGCGGCGAAGCGAGAAACTAGCGCAAAGCCAGCCGCGCCCCCTACCCCACGGCCACCGGTGACAATGATGTCAGCAGTTTCCAGGTTGACTTCGACGCTCACCTCTTTGGTGACCTCGACGACCCTGGTTCGGATGGCCGACAGATCAAGATCAAAGTTCTCGGCGATCACCTCGGCCCTGACACCCACCGGCTCGGACTTCTTGAAGACCCCCGGCCTGACGGTGCCCATTTGGGGGCGATGTTCGGCGCAGAGAATGGTCGCCATCAGGTTGCCACCAAAGGCTGGCCGCGTCCAGGCAATAACACCCGAGGCTACATCGAAATCGAGCTGGGTGCAGTCGGCGGTCAGACCGGTCTGCAAGCGAGCCGAGAGCCGGGGCGCGAGATCGCGCCCATTGCCGGTGGCGCCGATCATCATCGTCGCTGGCTGATACTTGCGCACCAGGTAGGTCAAAGCCGAAGCGTAAGCCTCGGTGGTGTAATGAGCGTAAGCGGGCCCTTCAATGGTGATCACCAGGTCGGCACCATACCGGCTGGCAGCCTCAGTCGCTGCGCTCACCTCGGCGGCAATCACCACCGCGACCAGCTTGCCGCCTTGAGGCTCAGCCAAGCGCTTGCCCGGGTTCAGCAGTTCCAGGCCGACGCTCTTTGGCGTGCCATCGGGGTGGGTTTCGAGGAAGACCCACAGGTCGTTGGTTGCGGTCATGGCGCGTCCCCTTCAACGTTTACGACTAAATCGCGGTCAACTAGCAGTTGGGCTAACTGGCGGACCGATTCTTCTATCGGTTGGGCGCTGAAGATCACCCCGCCGGTTTTCGCTGGTGGAACATAGGCTTTTCGAACGCGGGTTGGCGAACCTTTCAGCCCGATCCGGCCGCGATCAATACCTTCAAGATCGTCCGCGCTGATGGTGGTGATATCTAGCTTCTTGGCTGCTAGCTTGCGCCGCGCCGAAGGCGGACGCAGACTATAGTTCGGCTTCGTAAAGGTCACCAAACCCGGTAGCGGGAGCGCTAGCTTTTCGGTGCCATCGTCCATTTCTCGTACGACGAGAAGCTCATCACCGGCTAGTTCGCAAGCTAACCCACTGGTGACCTGCGGCAAGTCGAGGAGCTCCGCGACCTGCGGGCCTACCTGACCAGTGTCCCCATCAATCGCTTGTTTACCACAGAAAATGAGGTCGAAGCGGCGGCCTTCTTGCGCCTGGACGAATCGGATCGCCTGGCTCAGGATATAGCTGGTGGCGAGGGTGTCAGAGCCGCCAAAGCGGCGATCGGTCACCAGATAGGCGGCATCGGCCGAGATCGCCATACATTCCCGCAACACGACGTCAGCGCGCGCCGGCCCCATCGTCAAGACCGAAATCTTGATCGAAGCCAGCTTGTCTTTCAGCCTGGTCGCTGCCTCAAGAGCATAGGAGTCGTACGGATTCAAGATGCTCTCGACCCCATCGCGAATCAGGGTATTCGTCTCGGGGTCAATCTTGATGGCCTGAGTGTTGGGAACCTGCTTCACTAAAACCAGGATGTTTAGGCAAGTCCCGCCCCCATCAGGGGCGGGACTCGTCATCGGGATCGTGGAACTCATGCTAGTTCGTCGAAGGTGAAGGTGACTTTGCCGGGGTTGAGGATCAACTTCGGATCAAAAGCTAGCTTGATGCCTTTCTGGATCGCCGCATTGCGCTCGCCAATGAAATCGCGGAAATACTCGATCTTGCCGAAGCCGACACCATGCTCGCCGGTGAGGACGCCACCCATCTCCTTAGCCTTCTCGTGGAGGGCGACCATCCAGAGGTGCATCTGGCGCTTGAACTCGGCGTCGTCCATATCGTTCGAGACCCCAAAGCTATGCAGGTTGCCATCGCCAACGTGGCCGAGGTAGTAGATGTCGAAGTCATATTGGGCGGCTTCATCTTCCATGTAGCGCTTGAACTCGGCGATCCGGGTGGCCGGAACGACGACATCTGACTCATCGATCAGCCTGTATTCCTCTAGCATCGCTTCCATCAGGGCGTTGTAGACCCACCAGAGCTCGTCTTTCAGAGCCGGGGTGTCGGCGATCATGACATCCAAGGCGCCTTCACCGAGGAAGAACTCGGTTAGGGCTTCGATCTCGGATTCGAGTTCGTCCATCGAGTCGCCGTCGAAGACCAAGATGATGTAGCCGTCAATCGCAGCCCCGGCCGCTTCCTTGAAGTAGATGCTCTTGCCGTGGTGCTTTTCGGTCATCTGGAGCATCGTTGACTCGAAGAACTCCAGCCCAGCCGGACGGAAGCCAGCGGTGTAGACCTTCGGCACTGACTCCAGGGCCTTGTCAACGCTATCGAATGGTACGACGACCACGAGCTCAGCCTTGGGGGCCTTGATCAGCTTCAAGGTGAGTTCGGTGATGATGCCTAAGGTTCCTTCGGAGCCGGTGATGAGCTGGGTCATGTTGTAGCCCATCGAGGTCTTCGACACATTGGCGCCGATCTTGAGGATCTCGCCGTCGGCCAGAACGACGGTCATCGCCCGGACGAACTCTTTGGTGGTGCCGTACTTAATCGCTCGCATACCACCGGCGTTGGTCGAAACATTGCCGCCAATGGAACCGAACTTCTGGACCGGGTCAGGCATGTAGCACAGACCCTGCTCTAGGGCGGCGTCCTTCAGATCGCCCACAAAGACGCCCGGTTGGACAATCGCGGAGAAGTATTCGGTGTCGATCTTGAGGATCTTGTTCATCTTGGCGGTGCAGACGACAACGCCGCCCATCATCGGCACCGACCCGCCGCAAAGGCCAGTTCCGGCGCCCCGGGTTGTCACCGGGATATTGTTCGCATAGCAGATCTTCATGATCTCAGAGGCTTCTTCGGTGGAGAGAATGTCGATCGTGACGGCAGGCATATTGGTTCCGTAGATCGGCATCTCGTCTCGGCCATAGTCGGGGTTGATTTCTTCGCCGAAAACCACTCTCCCCGGAGTGATCTTTTCGAGCATTGCGATGATCTCGGGGGTTACCTGGTTATATGTCGTCATATAGACCTCCTGTGAGTGTGTGAAGGCTGTCGAAAATCTGCGCCAACAGCCGCAGCAAGTCTACTTACCATTGCTGGGGCTTGGCACTATTTCTGCTTGAATTGGTGGGGAATTCTCACGAAGTATTCGCTCTTTGTGACATAGTTGACGACTGCCACTCGCCAAGCCACCATAGTAACTATGAGACTATTCGCCTCCATCGCTTTGCCACCCGAGGTCGCCGATCACTTGAGCCAGGCCTTAGTGATGGTTGGACAACCGGGAACTCGCACTCCCTGGTTACCAGTGGAGAACTGGCATATCACCTTGGCTTTCTATGGCGAGAAGCCGGACGGACTAGTCGATGAACTAGCTAGCAACCTCGATCAGGTCGCCTTCAGGCAGCCGCCCTTCGAGCTGGCCTTGGCGGGGGCGGGGATCTTTCGCCACGAGATCGGTTGGATAGGCGTCAATGATCCCGCCGAGCAATTAGCTCGCCTGGCGACGGTAGCACGTGGATCGTGGGCGGGGGAGAACCAGCATGCCCAGAACCGCTTCCATGTCACGGTCTCCCGCTCGAAGCGACGCTCCAACCTTGCCGACACCATGGCGGCCCTCAGCATCTATCGCGGCCCGGCTTGGGTGGTGGATTCGATTAGTCTTTATCGCTCTGACTTGGGGGAAGGGGTTTCAGGGCATCCCTTATACTCCTCGTTACACTCGTCAACCTTGTCCTCGGCTTCGGCGTAAGCCCCCCTCCGGGCTGCAGCGCGGTTGGGGCAGCCGCGCTGAGCCGTTTGGTGCGCCGTAGGGAACGGCGCCGGTTTTGGTTCAGTGGTTTGGAGCTTCCGAACTGAACCGTGGGGCCCTGGCTGGGAAAACTACCACTCTCGGGCTAGGGAAAGATCCCAGGTGGTCTGCCAGGGGTTTATCAATAGGGTCTTGTAATAATCGTAGATCTGTCGAAGAGCCGCCGTCTGGCTGCCCTTGTCATCGAACCGCTCGCCAGACCAGTAGCAGTATGCGAGCAGGTAACACTCCTGGAACTCATCCCAACTGGAATAGAGAGTCTGCAGCTTCTGCCCGGCCTTAAGGCAGTGATCTAAGGCTGCTTCCCAGGAAAGCCAATCCGCGATGTAACCATCCGTACACATCCGGATCATTCGTTGTAGATCCCAGGCCCACATCGTTCGTTCGCCACCACGCTTTGCGATCCGCTTCAACAGGGAGCGTTGTTTACGGTCAAGAAGTTCCGCCCGGCTGGTTCGAGCCATGAACTCCTTGACCGTAACGCCAGAGTATAAACGGGGCACCATAGCGAGGAGTTCTTTACGATTCTTTAGACCCCAGTCGATAGACAGGATCTCACGCATGGATTCGACGCTCACGGGGGTTTTGGGCTCTCCCCCGAAACGTGTGGGATTGCGTTCCATTGCGATTTGATCTAGGGCTGTGCAACCAACCAACCAGCGGACGGTTGCCGGATAATCGTATTCCTGGGCTAGGTGGGACCAAGATCCCGCTAGTGCGGCCACCGCTTGATCGGCTAGCCCTGGACAGGTGTCTTCACTCAGTTCAAACCGCACTGGGCCACCTTGATAGATGACACCAATGATTGTGGTTCGTTCGACACCTTTCATATAGGGTTCGATGACCAAGATCTCCCAAACATCATCCCTGAGGTAGACACCACCAAGCCCGTTGACGATCATTTCGATGCGGTTCTCGAAAATCGCAACGTAGTTGCGTTCGTCACTGCGTCCAAACGTCGTCGGCTTGCCCTCGACCTCAAATAGGAGGCGGTTTGCTGTCGGCGTGATCACCGTTATTTCACCCATTGTTCCTCCCCTGGTGCGCCCTTACGCCCCTGGCTTCATACTGATCATAGTCAGACCGTGGGCCTACCGAATCAGACTGTAGTCTTATATTTCTCAGGAATTTCTGGGTTTTTGGTGGTTTTTTGGTCACTTTGGCCTCCTATGGTCATAGTTCAGCCTAGAGAAGACCTCCGACAAATAGTCCTGCGGGGCGGGCTTTACCAGTGAACGATCACCATCGTGCCAACTTCCATCCAGTACCAGGCCGTCTTGGCCTCACTGGGGACCAGTCCAACGCAACCGTGGGAAGCGCGATAACCCGGGGTGGCCCAGTAATTTCCATGGATGGCAATGTCGAAGTTGAAGTAGGAGATCCACGGAACATCCTTGGTGAGGTAGTCATCACCCTCCATATCCTGGAGTGCGATCTGCATCCAGACGTGGAAGATTCCGGTCGGGGTCGGGGTGTGGGCTCGGCCAATCACCGATAGGTAAGAGGCGACCTTGGTCGTCCCCTCCCAAAGGATGGTCTGGTAGGTGCTCTGATTGACCTCAACCCACTTCTCACCGCCGGGAACCAGGTATTCAGCGTCCATGGCGACCGGTTCGGTCGGCGCGTCTTGGGGCACGACCTCGACCGCCAGACTGAGGGCTCGGGCATCGGTGACCGCTTTCGCAATCGCTTCGGTGACCTCAGCTGGTTTGCCTAGGGTGGTGCCGGCCGTGCCGCTCTGGTAGAGGTGGAGTTCCGTGCCATCTGGTCCGACCAGCACCCGCCTCGGTGTTGCGGGCTTGGTTAGGCTGCCAGCGATCAAACGGGGGATGTCGCTCGCGATGGCTTCCCTATCGACTGTGACCGTGAAATGACCCTGGTCTGGCTGGGGATTGACAACCACCCAGCTTGCGACCGTCGCTGGCTTGATAGTGTACGACGAGTCGCCGCGGGTCAAGGCGTAGGACTGAGCCAGCTTGTAGTTCGCTTGGGCGGCGGCCTGGTCGGCGACCGTTGTCGGTAGCAGAGCGGCTTCAAAGACTGGGGTGATCGTTAGTGGGGTGGTGACCCCCTCGCCATTCCTCAGGGCCAGGACGACTGCCTCAATATCGATGGTTAAACCATCGACGCTTGGGGTGACGACAAACTCACCTTGGTCGGAATCATAGACGACGGTGGCGTTTTGGGCGCGCCGATTCCAGCCGAGCAGCTTCTCAAAGAGGTAGTCCTCTAGCGTGGCGCGGTCAATCGCCATCGCCAGAGGAACCGTCTTGGTCGTGAAGGGGTTGAGGCGCCCAAGCCAGGATAGGTCGCGTCCAGCAACCATCGCGTTTTGGACGGTCTGCTCGGGCAGTAGGGTGATCCCGAGGTCAGCCGCCGACACCACCAACTCCTTACCATCGAGGATTAAGGTGGCGGAATAGCTGGCGAAAAGGTCGGAGACATTGGCTCGGACCTCGGACTCGGTTTGACCGGTGAATTTTTGCCCTGCCAATTTTGTGCCCGGTGCCACCCGCGACTCGAAGTAGAGACTGGTGCCAACCGTGCTGCCGATCAACACCAACACGAGGGCGCCAATCAGCCCGGTGACGAGCAAGAGGGTCTTATTGGGTTTCCCGAGAGGTGCCGCATTGGGCCTCGCGGTGTCCTTCGATAGCCGGGGAAGCTTAATCAGTTTCTTGGCGGGCGGTTTTAACTGAACCGGGGCACCGAGGGTGGTCGCCTCCTGGTTTGGCGTCGCTGTTAGGTCAACCGGCTCGGGCGGGAGCGGTGGTACGAAGTTTAGCCCGGGTGTGGGTTCGCCTTGGCCTGTCGGTGGGGGTACGACCGGGACGCCCGGAGTCGGCGGTGGTGGCGGCACGACCGGGACGGCCGGAGGAGTTGGCGGCGGTGGCGGCACCAGAGGCGGGAGAGCCGATAGCGGAGGAGGCAGGGGAATGACCGGTCCCACCGGTGGAAGTGGCGGAGGTGGCGTTAAAGGCGGGGGAGTCGGTGGTGCCCCGGGCGTGACCGGTGCCGACGGTAGCGGCGGCAGTGGCGGAGGCGGCGGAGGCGGCGGCGGGGGTGGGACCGGAGGGAGGTTCTTCTGCGGGATCGTTGTCGCCGGTGTCGTTGGCCGGGGGATCTGAGGGAGGGTTTTGGCAGGGGTTTCGACCACTGGTATCTGGGTGAGAGTGGTGCTTGGAGTCACCGAGACCGGTATGTGGAGGAGGGTGGCATCAGGGGTCGCCGGGATTGGAATCTGTAGGAGCGTTGCGCTCGGTTCAGGTTGGGCCGGTGTGGTTTTGACGGCTTGGTCAACGACAGGCGCTTTGGGCTCTTCGACAGCAACGGGCGTCGCTGGTTTCCCAGGAGCTTCCGCGGCGGCGTCTGGTGCGGCCTGGGTCGCCTCGGCAGGCTTGTCGACGGAGTCCGCCTTGAGTTCAGTTTCGACGACGGCGGGGCTTTCGGCGGCAACTACCGGCTCGGGAGCCGGCTCGGGAGCTGGCTCGGCGGGGGTTTCGGCCTTGACTTCGACTGGGACTTCGATTTCGACCGGGATTTCGATTTCGATGATGGTATCGACGGAGATTGGGGCAGCGATCACGGCTGGAGTCTCGACCTCGGCTGGGGTCTCGACTTCAGCTGGGGTCTCGACTTCGGCTGGGGTCTCGACTTCGGCGGGGGCGTCGACTGCGGTGATTGGCTCTGGTGTTGACTCGGGTTTTGACTCGTCGAAATGGGTGAGCCCATCATCAGTTTGCTCAAACAGTGGGCCTTTGCCGCGAGGCTTAAAGGTATTGGGCGGCGTCGGCTCAGCGACCGTCGACGAATCAACGGCCTCTTCCGCCTTGGACTCGGCGTCTTTCTTTGGCGCCTTTGGCTCGGCGTTCTTCTTCGACGCCTTTGGCCCGGCGTTCTTCTTCGACGCCTTCGGCTTACTGCTCTCGGCCACTCCACCTCCCGTAGTCACGATGGTCCGACCGCGGAGTTAATACCCGCCCCCCAACAGTCGAACCTTGGTTTGGGACGTACCTAAGATTAGGCGCGATACCCCAAATCAACTATAGCGTGCTATCGGTTGAGTCTGGAACGAGTCCGAGAACCCCACCCGTGCGGCAAGTTCCTCACTCGACCCACGCCAGGCTAAACTAATCCCGGAGAAACTCTAGGAGGCCATGTGAACTACCGGAATGTGCTGCGGCAGGCATCGACTCCGATCACCCTTGTCGTATTGCTGGGGCTGCTGGCGGCGGGGGCTGCCTGGGGCTACTCCATGGTGACCGCCAAAGTTGAGGCACCACCACCGCCGGAATGTGTGACCATGCAAATGAGGGAGCTAACCCCGGAAACGGTCACCGTTAGGGTTTACAACGCCGGCAGTATTCGCGGATTGGCCGGCGATGTCGCCGACAAACTCGAAGCCGCTGGGTTCATCATTGGGACGGTGGGTAACAAGGAGGCTAATGTCGCGGTCATCCTGATCGTCGGCGCCGCCACTGATAGTCCTGAGGTGCAGTTGGTCTCCCGTTGGTTCGTTGACCCCAATATCCAAGGCGATGGTCGCGTTGATCACACGGTCGACATCATTTTGGGCAATAGTTTCGACACCTACGTTGCTTGGGCAGAGGATCCCGATCCGGTGATGCAGATCCCCGGCGGGCAGGTTTGCTTACCCGAGACCCCCACCCCGTCGACGACCGAGACGCCGACGCCAGCGCCAACCACTACCGGAACCTGATCGCGGCGAACCGTCACACTAATACGAAAAAACGCAGCCAGGTGTAGAGCCAGGCGATGGCGACGGTGATGGCGGTGACGATTAGACCGTAGCGGGTGAACCTCCAGAAACTGATCGGGCGGCCCCACTTTGCCGCTACCCCAAGGACGACCACATTGGCGCCCGCTGCTACGGCGGTGGCATTACCACTCAGGTCCGCTCCGAAGACGAAAGCCCACCACAGCGGGCTGTCAGCTCCCCGGTGGGAGGTGGAGGCGACCATCGCTTCGACCACTGGCACCATCGCCGTGGTGTAGGGAATATTGTCCACCAGGCCTCCGGCGATCGTCGAGAAGACCAACAGGCCGGTCACTCCCAAGAGTTCGTTGCCACCCATCAGGTTAGCCGCTGCTTGCCCAACGGCCTCAATGACCCCGACCTGAACCAAGGAGCCGACCAAGACGAACAAGGCCATGAAGAAGGCTAAGGTCATCCATTCCACCTCGCCGAGGAACTGGCGTGGGGTCGTACGACTAACTAAGACCATTGCACCGGCACCGAGCAGCGCGATCATGGATAGGTCAACGTGGATGACGGTGTGGAGACCGAAGGCGAGCATGGTCGCTGCCAGGATGATTAGGCATTTGATTAACAGCGGGCGGTCTTCAATCGAGTCGGCCGGGGTCAGGCCGTCGAGGACTTCGTCAGGGTTGACCTTGACGCGCAATTGCTTGCGGAACATCAACACCAGCAAGCCAATCAAAACCGCGAGCAAGATGATCGCCAAGGGCAAAGCGTAGATTAAGAAATCATTGAAGGTTAGGCCAGCTCGGAAGGCAATAATAATGTTTGGTGGGTCGGCGATCAGGGTCGAGACGCCGCCCACATTCGCGGCAAAGACTAGGGCGATTAGGTGGGGCATCGGATCGATATTGAGCCGCTGGCAGACCGACAAGGTGACCGGGGTCACCAGCAGGACAGTCGTGACATTGTCTAGGATCGGAGACAGGCCCGCCGTGATCAAGACCAGCAGGATGATCAGACGGATCGGTTTCCCATGGGAGGCTCGCGCTGCCCACAAGGCGAGGAATTCGAACAGACCGGTGTGACGCAAGACCGAGACGATCACCATCATGCCGAACAGCAAGAAGAGTACGTCCCAGTCAACGCCGGTTTTTTTGTCAAAGAAAGCGGAGTGGGCATTGACGAGAGCTAGGTCATCGTTGAGGATCGCCGTGTTGATGATGCCCAGGAGGATCATTGCCGCCACCCCACCAAGGGCCGCTGCCACGCGATGGACCTTCTCGGTGGCAATCAGTAGATAACTGACCACAAAGATCACAATGGCGGCAGTGGTAATAAAGATGACAAGCTCCGTTCATTCGCGTCTTTTGCAACAGTCCTGACGCCAATGTCCGAAGGCCTACCGTGGGGTGGATTCGACAACGAAAATTCGTGTCACTGGGTCAGGGGACTGGTAACAACCCTAGCAGACGCGGGAATGGACCCCGGCGACGGGCCTGACGGGGGCTCGTCTTGGCTCAGTCTGGGGTCGCTAGCTGGGGTTGAGGTTGACTCGTCTCGTCGCCGCTTGACAAGGAAGACGGCAATGATTAACCCGAACATCGCAACCGCCGTAATACCGGTGGCGACTAGGACCTTTCGATCAATCGAACCGGGGGCTTTGCTGATGGTCGCGCGCTGGTTGGGGTCGTAGTCAACGCGCTCACCGCGTACTAGTAGACGATGCGAGTTGATGCCATAGGGGGTGCAGGTCAACAGCGTCACGTAATCCTTACCTTCGACTCGGCCTAGCTTGAGCACCTGGGAGGGTTCGACGACCTCGACCTTGTCAACGGCATAGGCCAGGGTTTCCCCTAGAACGTGGAGGTAGAACTGATCGCCAACCTGGAGTTCAACCAAGTCAGTGAAGAGCTTGGCGCTACTCAAGCCGGTATGGCCGGTGAGCACCGAATGGCGAGATAGACCGCCGATCGGCAGGGTGGTCCCTTCGAGATGCCCGATCCCTTTCAACAAGACCGCCTCGGAAGTGCCATGGTATATCGGCAGCCGCAGCCCGAGCTTGGGGATCTCGATATAGCCCATGATCCCGCTAACGCCCAGGGCCTGCCAGTAATCGTCGGTTAGCGCCATCCCCGTACCGGCAATAAACGGATCGTGGACTGGCTGTCCGGTTAGAGTCTGGTTATAGACCTCGGCGGCCTCCCGGGCTGCCGCCAGGGCGTCCGGGTCAAGGTCCGCCAAGGTTTCATCATAAACAGCGATCGCCTGGGAGCCATTACGTTCTGCGATGTAATTCGCCACAAATGGGTAAGATCCAAGCCCAATCCCCCCACAAGACAGCACTATCGCCAGTAGCACCCGCTTCATGATCTCTCCGTTCCGCTATGGGGACGGTCCTGGTGGCCTAAGGCCACCAGGACCGTCCCCATCGCTTCCCCAATGATTCAATGGGTTAGATCTTCGGGGTTAGGGGGGAGGTTTTGCGGCGGGTGACGATGATCAGGCCGGCGGCGCCGAGCAAGAGGATGCTGGCGACGCTGAAGGTGATCGTTCCGGCACCACCGGTTAGCGGCAAGATGAACCGTTGCGAGTTCTTGACGATTAGGTTGTAGCGGAAGTTGTAGTCCTCGGGGTCGAGGTAGCCCAGATAGGCCGCCTCGAAGGAGACCACGCCGGGGCCGGTCAACTTGTTGTAACCCGCTGGAGCGGCGGTTTCAACCACCCAGTAGGTCCGCCAAGTCAGAACTCCCTGATCCTCGGTGTAGTCAATCAGACCGATGAAGGAAGCGGTGTTATCGGGAGCGATCTCCCAGACCTCGGCGGAATCCCAGCCCTGGGTGCCACAGTCGTAGAGAATCATCGTCGCCGAGTCGATTCGTACGAAGCAGCCAGCCTTGGCGTTATCCTCACTGGTCGCCAGCTGGAATGTAGCGCCGGTTAGAGGATCGCCTTTCTGGTCGTACTTTGTGATATCGATCGCGGCGGTGTGAATCTTCGAACCCGGATCATCAGGATCGGAGTTGCCCTCAAAATCATCGCCATTCGAGTTGGTGAACTCGACCGTACCTTGGTTGAGGATCGTCAGATCTTGGCTTTCGAGGATTGACGCATTGATTGTCACATCAAAGGCGATGATGACATGGCTCAAGCCGTCGAGGGCCAGTCGACCCTCCTCGGTGAAAGAGACCACCAACTTGTGGTTGGAGTAACTAACGGTGTAATCGGTGTCGAGAACCAAGACGCTAGCGGGGATGGTTGTCACTTCCAGCGAATCAAGGACATAGTCCAGAGCGAGATCAAGTTGGTCATAGATGTCGAACTTCATGGAGTCGGCGATATCGGTCGGAATGGTGGTGGTGATGGTGTAGGAAATGGTGTCACCAACCATCACCGCTCCGGAACCAGCCGACTCTTTCTGGACGCTCAGGGCTTCATTCTTCGGGTAGACATGGACTGGATCGAGCCAGCCCGTACCATCGGCGTTCGCCATCGGAACGGCTACCACGAAGGGAAGTGCGGCTTGACTGATGTACAAGGTCTCACCGGTGTTCGCATTGGTAATATCCGTAGACGCCGTGGTGTTCTCGATCACCAGATAGCGACCGATAGCGAGGTCTGCCGCCGTCGCCGAGCCATCACCAGAGGTGGTTACCTGGGCCGGATCAGCCGGGCTGAGAGCATACTCACCAATCAGAGTCGAACCGTCATAGACCTGTAGGTTGCCGTTACCATTAAGAACGTAAATTCCTTGGGGCGGTACATCAGGCCACTGGGGGTCGAGGGGGGCACCGACCATATAGAGGTCAAAGACGACCCCATTGGCTGGGATAACATCCTGCCAGCCGCTCGGGTCCTGCCACTGACCATCATTGTCCGTCCCCAGAACTGGGGAGCCGATGTACTTATGGATGATCAGCGTGCCAGACTCGGGCAAGTCGTCCGCCGAAGCGGTCAGGGTTAGCGCGGGCGAGACTAGCGCCACTAAGCCAGCAACCAGTAACGCCCGAAGGGGGGTTTTCATTGTCATTTCATCTCGTTTCTTGGGGGGGTTGAGAGGGTCGCCCGGGTCTTCTTGGAAAGAATCAGGGCAAAAGCGCAACCTAAGAGGATCAGGCCAGCTATCGCCCATTGATAGATCCCTCGGCCGCCGAGTATCGGCAGATCGGTCTGCCGATAATTGGGTAGCTCCAGTTCACCGACGCGATCGCCGGTGCCTGGTCTGAATGCCGGTGGTGGTGACATGGGGTCGCCACACGCCGAAATGGTGATCACCGGAGTTGCCTCCGGATCAAAATCGACATACCAAGCTCCCTGGGGGAGTTGGTAGCCGGGCTTGGTGGCCGTCTCCGTCAGCAGATAACGTCCGGGGATGAGGCCCGTTAGGGCGACCAAGCCGTCGTCATCGCTGGTTACGGTCTGCGCTTGGGAGTGGTCACAAACTCCTGCCTCGCAGGGGCTGAGTCGGAAGCTCACCCCCGCTAGGGGCGCGCCTAGTTCATCGACCTTATAGAAGATGAAGCTATGGCCATAGCGGTAGGTCAAGGGGTAATAGTCATACCCAGTCTCGTTTTCGGCGACGATCAGGAAATAGTAGGTTTCGCCGTATGTCAGGTTCGCGAGCGGTACGCCGGTAAAGCCCTGGGAGGTGTAGTCCCCGCTTGCTAGAGGTACGGTATTGGCCGCCAGCCAGGATTCGGGGTCTTGGGGGTCGAAGGGGTCGGTGCCCCAGTAGATTGCCATGGTCAGAGCCTCATCGCCCCCGGTTAGCTGAGCGCTGATCGTCGCCGTACCCGGGGTTGGTGACGCCTTGACCTCGGCGTCGGTGATCGAGGGCAGGGTGACGAACTCGGCAACCCCGACGGAGACATAGGTGCCCGGCCCAGGTGGGATGTCCAGATAGAGCTCGCCACTAGCGGTGATATAGGCCGTCACCCAATAGCGGGTGTTCGGTACCAGGAGGTGTTCACTAGGGGAGTCGGTCTTGGTATTACGGGTGATGTCGCCGATCAGGGTGGTCACCAGGCCCCACGGCAGATCGCGGGCGGTCACCGGGTTGGGGCGTCCCGCGGAGTCCGTGGAGTCGGCGTAGGTGAAGCCACCGTTAACGAAGGTCAGGTTATTGAGCAGGTGACCGGTCGAGATAAGGTCCGCCGCATCCTTGCCGATACTCGCCACCAGGGGGGTGTTGACCGTCGCCCCGCGCCGCAACTGGAGCTCCAAGACCCCACTACCAGCAGAGGCGGGCGGATTGGTCAGGTCGTAGGCGGCGTGGCTGGTGACCGAGTAGACCGGCTGGGCATGATCCAAGACCCGTTCAATAACCCGATATTCAGTCCGCCCCAAGACCAGGTTGTAGCCTAGGTTGGCGTAGAGCTTGTCCACGCGGTAACTACCCCCAGTGGTGTAAGCAAACGCCCGGTAACCGAACTCGTCGAACGGCAGGGTCAAAGTGTCGAGGCGATCCCCCGGATTGTTGCCGCTATAGGCAAGCGGGAAGACCAGCAGATCAACGCTCGAAGAGTTTGAAGCGGGCTGGTCGAGGCTGGCGTTAACCCAGTAGCCATTGCCGTTATTACCGGCGACTCCGTCAATCGCTGGCTTTGACCCGGCGACTTGGGCATCGTAGCCCGCGTACGCCTTGACGATCGCGGCGGCATCAATGGCGATGACGGCGCTGCCACCCCCTTGGCCGCCACCGATCCCGGCGCCATGTTTCGAACTGGCCATCACAGAACCGCTGGTGATCGTGATCGCCCCTGGGTTTTGCCCGGCGGCACTGCCGATCGCGGCGTCCGCTCCGGTGGCAATGACGATCAGGGCGCCAGGGTCGGGCCCAGGGGTCGTCGAGGTGATGGTGAGGGCTGCCGATTCGGTGACGAGGATCGAGCCGTCGACAAAGTTGGCGGTGGTGCCCGGGCCGAGATAGATCGTGTCGTTGCCGAGCAGGAGGGTCAGCCTCGCCGTACCCTCCACAATGATCTCACCGATCAGGTCGATACTCTCCAGGATCAAGGTGACATCTTCGCCATCGCTGATAATAAGCTGGGCGAAGATTGACGTGCCATCTTTCGGTTTGGCGAGATCGCTAGGGCT
>JAIRKB010000179.1 GCA_031260385.1 Propionibacteriaceae bacterium
GTCAAGACCACCAGGCATTCGTTGGGGGTTTGCGGCCAGCGACCGGCGACGACCTCATGTTGGCCGATCATGAAGTCGACGTCATCGGGTAGGGCGGAGAAGACGTTCATCGAGAATCCACCCATTAGCAACGAGTTCATATCGGAGCCCATACCCAGCGAAGAGAAGACGTTATTGGGGTTGATCTGGCGGACCTTGTCGGGGGAGTCAACCGCGAAGATCTGGGGGGTCAAGGAGTAGTGGTAGTCAATCGAGTTCGCCCATTGACCGATGTTGGTGGAATCGGAGTCGAGGAAGGCTTTTAGCGAGCGCAGGTCATTGGTCGTGACCCGGGAGAACATCCGCGACAACATCGAGATTTCGTAGACCTCATCCGGCCCGACGTCGCGGCGGCTACCACCCAGGCCGGAACCGGTCCCCCCGCCCATCATTGACGAGATATCGAAGGCTTGGGAGGAGATCTGCAGGGGGTAAAGCGACAGGGTCGACTCCTCGATCCCCCGGATGTAGGCGTTGAAGCCGGTGGCGACCGCCAGAATGGTGGCGATGCCGACGATGCCGATCGAGCCCGCAAAGCTGGTCATCAGGGTCCGGCCCTTCTTGGTCAGCAGGTTGGTGAAGCTGAGCGAGATGGCGGTGAAAAAGCTCATTGAGGTTCGCCGGGCGGTCTTGGCTTCGCGGGCGTTGGCTGTAGGGATGTACGGGTCGGTGTCAGAGACCACCTTGCCGTCGCGCAAGGAGACGATCCGGGTGGCGTACTGACTGGCGAGGTCGGGGTTATGGGTGACCATGACGACTAGTCGTTTTTCGGCGATTTGTTTGAGGAGCCCCATCACCTGGTCGCCGGTCTTGGTGTCGAGGGCGCCGGTTGGTTCGTCAGCCAAGACGATCTCGGGATCATTGATCAGGGCACGGGCGATCGCCACGCGCTGCATTTGCCCGCCCGAGAGTTGGTTTGGCGACTTGTGGATATGGTCACCTAGTTCGACTTGCTCTAGGGCGGCGATAGCCCGCTCCCGGCGCTCGGTCGGGCCGACCCCTGAGAGGGTGAGGGCTAGTTCGACATTGGCGAGCACGGTTTGGTGGGGGATGAGGTGGTAGTTCTGAAAGACGAAGCCAATGCGGTTATTGCGGTAGGTATCCCACTGGCGGTCGGAGTATTGCTCGGTTGAGATGTCGTCGATCACCAAGTCGCCATCGTCGGCGTGGTCAAGGCCGCCAACAATGTTCAACAGGGTGGTTTTACCGGAGCCCGAGGGGCCCAGGACAGCGACGAACTCGTTGTCACGAAAGGTTATCGTGACGCCGTCCAACGCCGACTGGGTGAAATTCCCGGTCCGGTAGGTTTTTCGAACATCCTCAAGATGAAGCATGGCTGAGTCCTTTTGCGCCAAGTACGAACCTTCAGTCTACCCGTGTGCGCGCGCGGGACCGGATTTGTGTCCAGCCAAAGGAGGTTGTTTCAGGGTTATTTGAGGGTTAACCTCAACAAAGCTTGAGGTTCGGCTGATTGTTGCTACGAAGCTTGTCGATTGTTTTTCAAAAATGTCAAAAATCCTTGCCTTGTGGGTAAGTTTTTTTTGGCTAGGCGACTGCTGTGCACTAGCAACAATGTGGCGACGAATTACCTCATGGTGTCAGTGGAGGTGAAATATGGACCAGCGTCGCACAATCGGTCAGCTCGGTGAAGACCTGGCGGTCAGTTATCTGGAATGCCTAGGTTGGCGGATCTTGGACCGTAATTGGCGGTATCGGAAGATCGGTGAGTTGGACATTGTTGCCCTGGCCCCGACACCGGACAAGGGCACGCTAGTGTTCTGCGAGGTCAAGACCAAGACTGGTCTCGGGTTCGGAACACCGCTTGAAGCGATCACCTATGCCAAACTCCGCCGTCTCCATCGCTTAGCTTGTATGTGGATGGCTAGTCACGAGATGGGCTATTCCCGAGTCCGCATCGATGCCATTGGCATCTTGGCCCCGCCCGGCGGTGTCCCAGCGATCAGCCATGCCCAGGCGGTTCGGCTATGACATCGGTATGGGGGATGGCGCGGGCCTCGTCGGTCGCCCTCTTGGGGGTCGATGCGATGATCGTCGAGATTGAGGTCTGGACGGGGTCTGGCCTGCCGCGGACCACCATGGTCGGTCTGCCGGATGCCGCCCTAGCTCAAGCTAAGGAACGCTGCCGAGCGGCCGTACTCTCCTCTGGTTTCTCCTGGCCATCGCAGGTTTTGACGATCAACTTGACCCCGGCGAGCTTGCCAAAGACTGGGTCACACTATGACCTGGGGATCACGGCGGCGGTCTTGGCGACCGAATCGATCATCCCTGTGGGGGCCCTCGACGAGGTCATCATGCTTGGCGAGGTCGGCTTGGATGGGGCGGTCCATCCCGTGCGAGGGGTGTTACCGGCCTTGCTGGGGGCGAGGCAGTTGGGGATCACCAAGGCGATCGTGCCGGCTAGTCAGCTGAGCGAAGCCGAGTTGGTTAGTGACATGTCGGTTCGCGGGGTTCGTAACCTGCTCGAGTTGATTGTGGTGTTGCGCGGTGGTCAGGGGTCAGATGCCCTGCCTAATCCGGCCCCGGTGGTGTTGGATCCCCAGGCGCCTGACCTAAAGGATGTGATTGGGTTAGCTTCGGCCCGTTGGGCGCTCGAAGTGGCAGCGGCCGGGCGTCACCATCTCTATTTCCATGGTCCGCCCGGGGTTGGCAAAACCCTCTTGGCGTCCTGCTTACCGTCGATTCTGCCGGACTTAAGCCAAGACGAGGCTCTGGAGGTGGCGGCGATCCACTCCCTGGTGGATATCTCGATTCCGGCGCTGCCGACTCGGCCTAGCTTCTCTGCTCCCCATCACAGTGCCTCCTTGGCCTCACTGATCGGTGGGGGAGCGCGGATCGCGCGACCGGGGGCGATCTCGCTGGCTCATCGGGGAGTGCTGTTTCTCGATGAAGCGCCTGAGTTTCCTAGCCCGGCTTTGGAAGCCCTGCGGACGCCGCTGGAGTCCGGGGAGATCGTGCTCGGGCGCTCCGAGATCGCTGTGCGTTATCCGGCCCGCTTCCAGCTGGTGCTAGCGGCCAATCCCTGCCCTTGTGGGTTGGCTTCGACACCGTCATCCAAATGTACGTGTACGCCGATGGCGATCCGTCGTTATGCGGGGCGGTTGTCGGGGCCGATCCTGGACCGGATTGATCTCAAAGCCCAGATCTTGCCGTTACGGCGTTCCCTGGTGGGGTTTGATCCGCTAGAGCCGGAGTCCTCCCAATCGGTTGCGGAACGCGTTCAATTGGCGCGGAACCGTCAGGCGGCCCGTCTTCAGGACACCCCTTGGTTAACAAACGCGGAGGTGCCGGGCCGCTATCTGCGTAAGGAACTGCCCTTGCCGGGTGGAATGGAGTTATTGGAACGGGCCCAGACCAGCGGCGGACTGTCCGCCCGGGGGCTCGACAAGGTTCTAAAGATCGCTTGGACGATCGCCGATTTGGCGGGGGTGGGACGCCCCCAGCGTGATCATCTGGCGGTCGCCTTGGGCTTACGTCAAGGAGAGGAGTGCATCGGATGACGAAGCAACTAATCAGTGAGATGCGCCGGGAGGATCGGCGGGCACGAATGGGCCTGGTGGCGGCCCAGCAACCCGGTGACCTCGGTTTAGCAAAGCTTGCTCGCGAGTTGGGGGTGGTGGAGCTATGGCATTACCTCCATGCCGGTAACGGCGACTCGGCGATTGCTCGACGGGCCAGTCAGATCAATCTCGACGAGTTGGAGCGCCAGACGGTGGGGTTGGGGGCCCACTTCATCATCCCCGGTGATCCGGGTTGGTCGTCGGGGTTGGGGGATCTGGTCTGGTCCGAACCGGTCAGCGATTTCGGGGGCGAACCATTTGGCTTGTGGGTGTCCGGGCCGGGTGCCTTGGTCGGTGCCCCGACCGTCGCGATCGTCGGTTCGCGGGCAGCAACCGCCTACGGCGAACATGTGGCGATGGATTGGGCGCTTGGTCTCGCTCAACACGGTTACACCGTGATCTCTGGAGGGGCCTATGGGATTGACGCGGCGGCCCATCGCGGGGCGATCGCGGCTAAAGCCACGACGGTGGCGATCATGGCTGGTGGTCTGGGGCGGCTCTACCCATCTGGGAATGACACCCTACTCCATCGGATTCGCCATGACGGCTTGATGATCAGTGAGGCGCCACCGGACTGTCCGCCTTCACGATCACGCTTCCTGGCTCGGAACCGCCTGATTGCCGCGCTGGCACAGGCGACGATCATTGTTGAGGGAGCGGTGCGCAGTGGGGCTCAGAACACGGCCAGTTGGGCGCTATCGCTCGGCCGACCGGTTCTGGCCGCCCCCGGGCCGGTGACCTCAGCGATGTCGGTCACTCCCCACCGCCTCGTGCGCAATGGTCAAGCCACCCTGGTGACTAGCCTTGAAGATATCCTGGGGGCCCTCG
>JAIRKB010000034.1 GCA_031260385.1 Propionibacteriaceae bacterium
CCGTTACCCCACCCCGCTGGTGGCGTCGTGCCATCAGTTCCGCCTCCCGGGGTGCCGGATCAGGGACCCCCTTATCCGGCCGACCCCAACCCTTAGGCGCCACCGCCACCGAACAGGCCCATGATCAACTTAACGATCCACAAAATCACACTCCAGATCGTGTCGCGGAACGCATCATCGCTCAGCAGCTTGATTAGCAAGCCACCAAACGAGACCACCGCTACGGTGCCAATCGCATACTCCGCGGTCGCCATACCGGCATCAAGGCGTCCTTTGACCAAACCAAACAACCGCTTGGAGCTGATCGTCTTGAGCATCTTCTTCATGTTTTTCCTTCCCTGGGCGCTTATCGCGCATGTCCAACTTGGACACCTAGACCATGTGGTTTTTTGCCTCAAGGTTGCGCAATCTGTCAGATCTGTGGATAACAATCGGTAGGGGGAACGAGCCTGTGGACAAATAACACAACTATCTTCCCCGCTACTACCTTCATAGCTCGCTCACCCGCCACCAAACAGGCCCACGACCTTATCGACAACCCCGAGGACCACCTCAAACAACTTGTCAAAGAGACCCGAATCCATCAGGATCTTCCATCCGACGGTGCCACCGGCAGTCGCTACCACGACGCCGATCGCATACTCGGCAGTCACCATCCCGGCATCGCCACGACGCCGACGGACCAAACCGATCCTAGGCATCTTCAAAGGCACCATTTTCATCATTTCCACCTTTCTTGGGCGCACTTCGCCCGTGTTCACTGTGAACACTCAGACCATGCACCCCTCTCAGCGCTATTTGCGTAACCGAACCAATCTGTGGATAACAAATGGAAGTGAACTTCCCCTTGTGCATAGAAAGCACAATCGGTACAAGGCCGTTCGCAAGACCCTCGAGTCGCACTGAGCGGGCCGAGTGAATCAAGATGGCCTATACCCTGATCTGTTTCACGGCCTACTGTGAAGCCTTGGCGGAAATCCTGTCCCCTTTGTTCACTTCGCTTCCACTGGCTAGAGCCATTCCTCGGGTCTTCTTTCGCGGACGGGGCGGGTCAACCATTCTCTTAGGGCGTTGAGGAGGGCACCAAGGGCATTGGCGTGTCGCGAGTGGCGCTGAGGGTTGGTGATCAGGAGGGGAGCGTAGGGCTCGCCACTACTGAGGGTAGTCCACAGTAGGGACCGGAGTCCTGCGACATCCTCGGTTACGATCCGACGCTGCAGAAGGACGGCCTCTTCGTAAACTTTTCGATCAGTGCTTTTTCTCAGAGTCGGCAGTTCGAGAACGGCGACGACATCGAAGCCCTCTTCACGCAAGATCCTCGCAATCACTGGAGAAAAATGCTCGTCTAGTAAGAGTCGATCGGTCATGCGCTGGCTTCTTGCTGACTAAGCCAGGCCTCGTAAGCCTCATTGTTAGAACGGTAGTGTTCCGCGATCCAATCGTCGATCTCTTTGGTGTAAAGACGGTGATACTCGACGGCGGTCTCAAAAAAGTGAACCGGTAATTCGTAGTAATCGGCGATCTCTTGAAGGGTTTGGTCATCTTCGTTGATCTTGACTGTAGACATTAGTTTCCAGACATCCATGCAGCCAGCGACCGCCGGACGACGACCAACCGCACCGTCTCTGAAAATGATGCCGGGGACCTTTAGGGCCTTAATTCCCTCGTCAGTGAACATTTGGATGACGGCGGAAACACTCATTGAACGGCTCTTGGCGACGCTGCGAACCTCCGCCAATAGATCATCATCAAAACGGATTGCTACAGGAGTTGACATGTAGGTGAGTGTATCACATAGGTATACATCGGGCGAGAGCGGAGTCAGCAGACGCATAACAACTTCCTTTCTAAAAGATCCCCACCAATCCGGAGGCGACGAGGGGGACGACGCCTAGCAACATGAAGGCGGGTAGGTAGCAGACCCCTAAGGGCAAGACGGCTTTGACGCCGATGGCTTTGGCGGCGGCGAGGGTTTCGGTGGCGATTTGGCGCCGGAGGTCGCGACTGTGTCCGGCGAGTACGTCGGTCACTGAGGTCCCCCAGGTGGCGCAGCGCGCCATGTCGCGGGCGACCGGGGCGAGGATTGGATCGTCGGCGAGGACCTGCCAGGCTTGGGTTTCGAACATCCCCACCGAGATAGCCTGACTGACGGTTCCGAATCGCTCGGCGATCGGCTCGCCGACGGCCTCAGCCACCGTGAGGATCGCCACGCGCATCGGTTGACCGGCCCGCATCGCCGCCCGCAACAAGTCCAAGGCCCCCGGCAAGGCCTGGAGGAGTTGGAGTTTACGGGCTCGCGCGCCAGCCGGTTCGAGGCGCCCCAAGACCACCCAGGCGACGATGGCGGCGACCGGGCCCAGGATAACGACGAGCGGCGAGATATCCCAGGTAAACCAGATGACAGCAAAGCCAGCGATCGTGCCGATCCACCACCGTTTCCGAGAAGCCATCGCTCCCGGCACCGGCGCAGCCCAGGTCGGCAGTCGAGGTGGGGTTCCCCGATTCAAACGCCCGAAAACCCCTGGCGGTAGCCACCACCAAGTCGCCAACCCGGCACAGATCACCGCAATCCAACCCACTGGGCTCATCACCGACTCCTTTCACACCGCCCCGCCAACCCGGCGGGCGAGGATTTCTGACCAGACCACACCGGCACAACCCAAAGCGAAACCCAAGATCAAGCAGATCCGACCGATCAGTGATCCCAACAGGAAACCCAGCGGATCGGCCCCAATCCCCAGAGCCAGACCAAGCCCAACCAGGGGTAGGATCGCCAACATCTGGCCGGTCGCGCGTGGCCCTGATAGCTCTCCAGTCACGACCGTGGCCGTCTCCGACGTCTGATGGAGCGACTCGCGGACCTCCATCAACGCCTCATGCATCGACGCCCCGGCCTGCTGGGAGACCTTCCAAGCCCGACCAATCTGCGCTAAGCCCGCTTGCCCCGGTTCCTTGGCCAGATATTCGAGCACCTCCCAGGCATCCCCCCCGAGCCGGCCAGCCGAGGCCACCGGGGCGGCAATCGGCGATTCTTCCGCTGCCAACGCCAAGGCGACCGCCGGGATATGACCGAGCGCGAGCAAGGACTCCAGGATCTGGGCTAGGCGAACCACCTCCTTCATCTGGCGCAGGGCTCGCCGTTCCCGGGCTCGGATCATCACCACCCAAGCAATGGTCAAACCCACTAGTCCGAGCACCGCCAGGATGGCAAATAGCGGCCAGAACAAGCCCAACACAACCCCGCAGGCCACCACCCCGCCAGCCAGCCGCCAGTAATTCACCCGAGCCACTACCTTCGAACGCCGAGCCAGTCGCGTCAGACCGAAGGAGCGCGGTGGAACCAGGAACCAGATCGCTAGCCCAGCGGCGATCACCGCCACCGCCGTCATGCCAGCACCTCCATCAACTCCGCTATCCCCTCACCTTCGCCAACCAACCCACCGCGCGCCTGCCAGGCAATTGCGGTTTGGATCCGCCCAGTGGCATCGGGACGAATCACCCCGATCTCACAGACCTGGCGGAGCGGACCGCGTCGTTCCACATGGATGACCACCCGGATCGCCGCCGCGATTTGAGCGTGGCAGGCCTCACGGTTGAGCCCCGCTAGGGCCCCCAAAGCTTCCAACCGGGCCGGCAGATCGCTAATCGAGTTGGCGTGGATCGTGCCGCAACCCCCCTCATGACCAGTGTTCAGGGCTTGCAATAGATCCCTTAACTCGGCCCCCCGGACTTCCCCGACCACCAGCCGATCGGGGCGCATCCGCAAGGCCTGGCGCACCAAATCGGTCATCGTGATCAACCCCACCCCCTCAGCATTGGCGGGCCGGGCTTCCAACCAAACGACATGAGGATGGTTGGGGCGCAGTTCTTGGGAGTCCTCGACGACCACTATCCGCTCGCGGTGAGGAATCAACGACAGCAACGAACCAAGCAAGGTGGTCTTCCCCGAACCCGTACCCCCCGACACCAGGAAGGCGACCCGGGCTTCGACTAAGCGGCGCAGGATCCGCCCCGCCATCGGGTCTAGTCCCCCCGTACGCTCCCAATCCAGCAAACTGAGATCGGTCTTGGCGGGGATACGCAAAGACAAGCAGGTTCCCGGGTGAGCGATCCCGGTCAGTACGGCATGGAAACGCACCCCATTGGCTAACCGGGCGTCAACATAAGGCGAGCCATCATCGAGACGGCGACCGACCGACGCCGCCAACCGGACCGCCAGATGACGAACCGCTTGATCGTCGGCGAAACCCAACTCGGTCAACTCCAGACCGGCTCCACAGTCAACAAAGACCTGATCGGCCCCATTGACCACGATATCGCTCACCCCTGGTCGTTCGAGCAAGGGTTCGAGGATTCCCAGCCCCACCGAGTCCCGGGTGATTCCCGCCTGGATCGCCAGGACCGCTGAATCGGACACCACCTGCCCGGTCATCCGTAAGGCTTCGGCGATGTCAGTTGCCGTTGGCTCCCGACCAAGCAAAGCTAGTTGTTGACGTACGTCGTGTTGAATATCTCCCATCACCGCCCCCTAGGATCCCGCCGACAAACACCAGTCCAAGATCTGGTGACAGGCTCGGCGCCAAGACCCGCCGAGGCTAGGCGGTTGCCCGCGATCAGCGAGGCCAGCCAAGTCACCCAGATTCGGAACCACCCCAATCAGCGGCAGATCGGTCGCCCGCGCCACATCCTTGGCGCTAATCGGGCCCCCTCGGCGCACCACCAACCCGGTGGAGAGGGCTGATTCCTTGGGCAAGGCGACCCGCGTTGCCGCGACCGCCCGAACGGTCAGCCCGGTCATGATCAGTTGACGTTGGAAAGGGGTCGCCGCTCGGGCGAGTGTCCGCCCAGTGTCGAGCACCACCAAGTCATGGTTGCGCGCTAGGCAATCAACCACCGCGT
>JAIRKB010000086.1 GCA_031260385.1 Propionibacteriaceae bacterium
TGCGGTGCCGTGCTAGGCATCGAAGATGCCGCACACTTGCGTGTACGCTCACTGCGTTCGCGTAGCCTGGACAGAGCGAAGCGCCGTCCGGGAATGCCCAACTCATAAGGGTCAGTTGGGACGGCTTGCTTTGGCTCCCATTCGGGGGCGCCAGGGTAGAGTGGGCCCCAGGTCGTTAGGGAAAGGAGTTACGGTGGCGATTGGTATTCCCCGTAGTGGCGAGCAGTATGTCGAGGCGATTGATGATCATATCCGCCAACTCCTGGCGCTCCGGGAGGGGGCAACGGATCCCCCTTCCACCCCGCAATACGCTGCCACGGTGATGTTGATTCGGGAGGACCCGGTGGAGGTGTTTATGATTCAGCGCGCCCACACCATGGCTTTTATGCCCGATGTGGTGGTCTTTCCCGGCGGGCGGGCCGACCCTAGCGATGCCGATCCTGATCTGGGCTGGGTCGGGCCGAGCCCGGGCCAGTGGGCCGAGCGGATGGGTTTAGACGAAACCAGCGCCCGGATGGTGGTGGTTGCGGCCACTCGGGAGGTCTTTGAAGAGACTGGGGTCTTACTAGCCGGTCCCGACGCGGACACCCTCGTACGCCTGGACAATCCCGGGTCATGGGTGGCGGATCGGGAGCGACTAGCGCGCCACGGGGAGAGCTTCGCGGGTTTTTTAAAACGGAAGAACTTGGTCTTGCGCAGCGATCTGCTGGGTTTGCGGTCGCGCTGGTTAACTCCCGAGTACGAGCCCAGGCGCTACGACACCTTCTTCTTCGCTGCTCTCGTACCACCGGGGCAAACGCCCGACTCCCAGACTCGGGAGGCGGCCAGGGGGTTGTGGGCCGAACCGACCGCGCTGATGGAGGTCGGCGATGCCGGAAAGCTGCTGCTCGTCTCCCCGACCGAATACAATCTGTTCTATCTCGCCCAGGCGCCTAGTGGGGCCCAGTTCGTCGCGGAGAACCCCCCAGTAAGCCAAATCACGATGTATCCACGGATCGACGATGGTGAAACCGTGCTTTACCTGGTGTGGCCATGAGCGCGGTCAAGGTATCAGCGAGCCTGAAGTGCCTGCTCGCCCCCAACCCCTCGGCCTACACGATGGAGGGTACGAACACCTGGATCTGGTCTGGGCCCGTCCAAGGTTGTGTGGTGGTCGATCCTGGCCCCGCAGACCGAAGCCACCTAGACAACATCCTGGCCGAGCTTGACGCACCCTTGACCGCGATCGTCCTAACCCATGATCATTCCGATCACGCCGACGGCGCCGCCGATCTGGCAGCGACGACCGGCGCCCCGATCCTCTCCTGGCGTACACGCCGACTAGACGAAGCGATCTTGAACCCACTTCGGATCGTCCATCTCCCCGGTCACAGCGCCGACTCTATCGGCATCATCTTCCCTGATGTTGGGGCTATCGCCACCGGCGACACCATCTTCGCCGAGGGGTCCACGCTGATCGACTGGCCAGACAGTTCACTAGCGGACTACCTAGAGACCCTGACCACTCTGCGTCGTCTGGTCGTGGATAAGGGTCTCACCCAAATCCTCCCCGGTCACGGCCCGATCATCACCAACCCCCTCGCTAAAATTGACCACTACTACGCCCACCGCTTGGAGCGTCTAGATCAGGTACGAGAGGTGATGGACCACAGCCTAGACGACATCATCACCCTCATCTACGGCGACCTCTCCAAGGAACTACTCGAAGCCGCCCAAGCCAATGTCCAAGCCCAGCTGGAATACCTTAACCCCTAGTTCGGTCACCTAGACAAAGACTTTGGGGTCTGAGCGGCACCCGCTCAGACCCCAAAGTTTTCACTTTGTCAGATGGATATGTTAGCTATTGACCCGGCGACGCTGGAGGAGCAGTCCGAGACCTAGTACCAAAACGCTTGCGGTCGCGAGACCAGCGATTGGCAACCACGGGGAGGTCGGGGTGAGGCCACCAGTGTCGGCTTCTGGGCCAGCCGGAGGAGCGGCCACCGAGAAGGTGCCTGACCATCCGTACATCGGGACAGACCGATTGAAGGCCGGGAAGTTAGCTAGCGTTGTCGCCCCAGAGCCACCGGTCTGCGGCAGCGGGCTCGCCTTAACGAAGACATCGCCATCGACCAAGACCGTACCAACTGGGTAAATATCAGCCAAGCTGCGAACCCTGATCTGGTAGTCACCCGGAGGCAGATTATCCGGGATAGTGACAGTGGCCTTGAACACGCCGGTGTTATCCGGAGTGCTGACGCCCATCGCCCCAACGTTATCGATCCGACCGAGGATCGCGATCACCTTGTCAGGGTCGTCGGCCGAAACCAAGGCAATCTCGACGGACGGGGTGTTGACCCCGGCGCCGGTGATTTCGATGGTTGAACCTTTAGTGATATCAGCCAAGTCGACATCAATCTCAATCGGAATCTGGGCCGAATCTTCCGGATAGCCCGGGAAGACCCATTGATTACCGTTGTTGTTGGTGTAGGTGCCAGCGTTGCGGGTGGCGATCAGCAACCCAGCCGTACTGCCAGTGACAGTCGTCTGGTTGTTGGTGCCAGCCAAGCGAATGTGGGCGGGATCGGTCATCTTCAGGTAGGTCGCGCCGGTGTAGCGATTGCCATCGGCAAGCGCCCAGTTAGAGTTCTGGACATCGCTCCAGCCGGTCTCATCCTCCTCCCACAGCTGGCCAACATTGAAGTTGCACTTCTGCAGGCTGACAGCCCGAGCCACTTGGTTGTTGCCACTCTGGTTGCCCATGTCGAGGCAGAGGTTGTTCATGATCAACAGCAAGCCAACATAGGAAACCATCTGGCTGGCGAGCAGGTCAGCATCGGCCGGATCGTCAGGATCGGCGCAGGGTTCCAAGGTGACGAGAGTGCCCGGAATCGCGGAGTTACCTGGGTTGGTGATGCACAGCCCGTTCGGATCGTCTTCCGTGCCAGTGCCAAAGTTCTGATACTGGCCGACAGTGTCGGTGGAATCGAGGTCGATGCTCATCTTGGGCCAACTGGCGTAGTCCTTGGTGCCATTGTCTTCAAAATAGTTGCATTCGCCCGTAGTTGGGTTGAAGATCGGATCAGGATTAACTGGCATATTCGGGCTCGGATCCATGATGATCAGAGCGGGTTCGGTGGGATCGGGGGTCAGGGAGTCCTGGCACTGCAGAACCTCCACCCAGTCGCCGTCGCCGCCGTCAATCCACAGGTCGAAGTGGATCATGCCAGGGCCGCCGTCGCCGCCTACCCCGATCAGATCAGAACTGCTGGTTACCCGTCCGGACCAGTCACTGCGACATTCGGTGCAGCCATCCTCCGTCACGAAGTACTTCTGGAACTTGGGGATGTAGAACTGGACACCATACGGCGCTGCAACAGTGTTCGCGGTGGCCGCGGTGAGCGGGTTATTGTACGAACCGTCGCCACCAGCCCGCTGGCCGGAGTGTACGGCTGAACCGTAGTTGCCGGGGTAGGAGTTGGTCGCACCAGAGCTTGGGCCACCAATAGCGGCCCCAGGCGGAGTGTTATCCGGCACACCGTACCAAGTAAACCAGGAGTAGTTCTCGCCCGGCTGGACGGAACCGCCATTGGCAGCCAAGTCTGGGCCGATTGGACCGGAGGAGGGATACGGGTTCACCCGGTTCGGGTTGATACCGACAACCTTCTGGGTCGTGAAAACGGTGTACGAGCCGGCGGTATCACCACTGGCGGTATTGGTGGCCGTAATCGTGACCGCCAGATACTGCCCAATTTGGCTCATGCTCGGCGCATAGTTGCGCTTGGTCGCGTTAGACATACCGGTGCTGGTGGCGACATTGGTGGTCGCCAAGCGATCAGGTGATGTCTTCCACTGGTAGGAGAATGTGGTGCCAACCATATTGTTCCAGGTGCCAACGTCAACGAGCACAACATTGCCGAGCTGAGGGCCCGTCTTGATGTTGCCGCTCGGATCCTTGGCCGGGTTTACCATGTCATTCCAGACGTGGTAGGACAAGGTTGGCTCGGACCCAGGAAGTGGAGCCAAGACAACAGCAGCCGCTGCGTTAGTCGTCAAGGTCAACCCTAGGAAAGGCATGGCGATAGCAGCCCCTAGAGCCACCATCCTTCGAATGCGAGATGGACTATTCATATAAAACCCCTTTTGCTTTGTGCAGTTAACTGCGCCCCGGGACTAAGACAGCGAACTAAACCCCGTGTTTACTAACGCGAACGTCGCCATCGACTTGTTCTTGTCGACTCAGTATTCTCCTCCCGGACCTCCCTGTCAAGCTAGTAGGAAACTTTCCTACTAACATCATGAACTAAGGGAAGGTCCCAACTGGCTCGCCTAAATCGGTATCGCTGGTTATGCCGAGGGTTTGGTGGCGCGGATCAGTGATCCGTGCATATTTGAGACTACTTCATGGGTAAACTCCACGCTGGCATCAACGAAGCCGACGGCTCGCAGACCGTCTAGGTATTCGCTTCGGGACAAGGCGCCAGCGATACAACTGACATAGGCGCCACGGGCGACCCGGTCGGTTGGTGTGAGGTGGTCTTCGGCGACCACATCAGCAATCCCGATTCGCCCACCGGGTTTGAGAACCCTAAACATCTCAGCTAGCACAGCCGGTTTGTCGATGGACAGATTGATTACACAGTTCGAGATCACGACATCGACGCAGGCGTCCGGCAGGGGAACGTCTTCGATAGTGCCCTTGAGGAACTCGACGTTGGTCGCCCCGGCGCGTTGCTTATTTTGGTTGGCTAGTTCGAGCATTTCGTCGGTCATGTCAACGCCGTACGCAAAGCCGGTTGGGCCAACCCGCCGCGCCGACAGCAGCACATCAATCCCGCCCCCAGAACCCAGGTCGAGGACTGTCTCACCGGCGCGTAGTTCGGCCACCATCAGCGGATTGCCACAGCCAAGCGAGGCCTCAACGGCTTCGGGCGGGAGGTCGGAACGGTCGTCGGCGGAATACAAGTCGGAACCAAAATGGCCAACCGGAGCTAGTGGTTCTGAACAGCAACTGGCTGGAACGCGTGGGGGAGCCGAACAACAACTAGCCAGTGCTGGCTGGGGCTGGCAGCAGCTATCCGAACCGTCCTCGCCGACTGGCAGGGTCGGGCTAGTCACGGCTTTGGCGGCTGCGGCATAACGACTACGGACTTGTTCGCGAAGGTTCAGGTCGTTCACAACGTTCTCCAATCGATAGACTTCGATACATTGTAGTTTGGTCCACCCATCGTCATTTGTCAATTTGTCTGGCAAGATAGTGTCGTGACTACAACGACACCGGCCTGTAGGGCAACCGACCAAGCCGCGGTCTGCCCCCAGGTAGGTGGGGATTTCGATGAGCAAGCCGCCGTACGACTAGCTCAAGGCTTCAAAGCCCTCGCCGACCCCACCAGACTGCACCTGCTCTCCCTGATCGCTGCTAGCCCAGCCCAAGAAGCCTGCATCTGCCACCTGATCGAGCCAATCGGATTATCCCAAGCCA
>JAIRKB010000137.1 GCA_031260385.1 Propionibacteriaceae bacterium
GCAGCGTCGCCGTTCGCGACCGGGATCTCACCAGCGCCCTTCGAGGAGGTCGGGGCGACCGAGAAGGTCGACTGGGAGACATCTAGGAGCGAGGCGGTGACCTGAACCGTGACCGTGCCCGTTGCCGTGATACCGTTTTCATTTTCGATCGTGTAGGTGAAGGAATCGGTGCCCACATAACCCGGCTTGGGGGTGTAGACCACCTGGTCGCCCTGAACAACAGCTGTGCCGTTAGCGGGCTGGGTGGCGATCTCCTTCAGCACCAGACCATTCCCCGTGTCATTGTCTAGGACCGGGATGGTCACCGACTGATCGGAGCTGGTGGTCGCGTAGTCATCTTCAGCAACCGGGTAGTCGGTCTTGAAGGAGTTAGCGACGATAAAGACGCCCGAATCTCGCAGATCATCGGCGACATCAGCAATCGCAAACTTAATCTTGTTAGTCTCGCCCTTGTTGACGGCTGTCTTACAGGTCAAGACCGTCGTTATACCATTGAAACCGGTGTCAATGGGGGTCTCACTACCAACGGGGTTGTCCCGGTAAAGTCCTGGGTTCTTCGGGCTGACGGTGCCCGTGTCATTGCCATTGTTAATGGTGTTGACGGATACGACTTCGTTGTTGCCCACTGTTGCACAGTTCTTACCATTGACAAACAAGCCAAAAACATCGTTGAAGTTGCCTCCCACAAACCTCTTGTACTCCTCGGAGGCGAAAATGTAGTCAAACTTTACCTCTTCGGTGGCGGGGACGAAGTCAAACTCCAGTGTGACCACATCGTAGAGATCTGCTGATCCCGCTAGTGGGGCTAAATCCTTGTCGGTGCCTATCCCACCCATCATCCCGTTGGTGGAGTCCGAGAGATTAGGTCCTGGAACAGCACTATCGCTGCTGGAATCCACGAGGCCAGTCGACATGACGACCCCTTCAGCCGCCCCTAGGGTATCGAAGCCCGCGAAGGTGCCAAGCTGCTTGGGGTCTCCGCTGAACTTCGCATTGCTAAAGGGAGTCCCGTCGCCGATAAGCTTCGCGACCAGGTCTTGAGCAGTGAGCCCACTCGTCAGGTTGACTACGGTCTGACCGGGGGCGGCTAGGGCGTGGGGCGCTGAGATAAAGCTCACCATCCCGATCAGGGCCAGCACTACCACGCTGGCAAGGGCCGATAGCCCGCGACGACGCGCGGGCGTTTTCAAATTCGTGCGAACACGATCCAATATCACATCAAGCTTGCGGCTTGGTGGGCGACCGGCGAAGTTATGGTGGGTTAGAGAGGTGGTCATAATGCTTTGGCTCCTAAGCGACGGCAATCGTCCCGTTGCCCGCCACCTTGTTCTCCGGCGAGCCACACGAGTGATTGTTGTGTTCTTCTAGACACCCCTGGGCGATCGCATCACCCAAGTGCGCGGCGTCGGCCCAGTCACTAGAAGGCGAAAGACTGCGCCATACGGGTATAACTCCGCTCAGCGTAAAAATATTCCCATTGGGAAAAATCCCGTGGTAAAGACTTACTGAAGCGTCACCTAGTCCAAGTAGGGCAGTCGCCCTGGATTGATGCCGCCACAGCGCCATCCGCCGAGACCGCGTACAAGGCGTCGGTATCCCCGACTTTTCTACAGATAAAGACGTCTAAATGCAGTTATTCGTCTATATCTGCCTTGTTTGGTATACTTAGCGCTGGATATCGCAAGAATAGGAAAGATCATGATCGGTCGCCACGACGAGACGAACATGTTGTTGGACTGCCTTGAGTCTGATCGTTCGCATTTTGTCGCCGTAACAGGACGGCGACGTATTGGAAAGACCTACCTGGTTCGGCAGGTGTTGGGGCAGCACTTCACTTTTCATGCCACAGGCGTTGCGAAGGTGGGCCAACGCCGACAGTTGGAAGAGTTTACAAAATCACTACGCAAGTACGGTTCGCAATCGACGCCCATGCCAACAGACTGGTTCGCCGCCTTCCATACACTACGCGAACTATTGGAAAGTTCTCCCGCCGAGAAGAAGGTTGTTTTCCTTGATGAGTTACCGTGGATGGCTACCCGAAGGCCAGAATTTATCTCCGCGTTGGAATCGTTCTGGAATGGATGGGCGGCTTGGAGTTCCGATGTCCTACTCGTAGTGTGTGGATCAGCGACCTCATGGTTAGTCAGCAATCTTTTCCAAAATACCGGCGGTTTACACAACCGAGTCACTCGCCGCATCCATCTTCAGCCTTTTACCCTGGCTGAATGCCGCGAGTTCTTCGAGACCAATGGTTTTGCTATGGGCACGACTGACCTGCTTGAGGCCTACATGGTTTTCGGTGGCGTGCCCTACTATCTGGATCTACTTGACAAAAGGTACAGTTTGGCAGCCAACATCGGCAGAGAGTGTTTCGCAATCGGAGGTCAGCTACGACACGAGTTCGACACTGTGTACACCTCACTGTTCCAACACTGGGAAGGCTATGTGCAGGTGGTACGCGCCCTCGCGACCAAACGGAAAGGACTCACCCGCTCTGACATAATCAAGGCGACCAGAATCCCAAACGGTGGACGGATGACGAAGATCCTTACGGAGCTAGAGCAATGCGGATTCATTGCCCGAGTCCGACCATTCGGCCGCAAGAACCGCGGGTCTTTATACCAGTTGATCGATTTCTTCACCTTGTTCCACATCAACTTCATCGAAGGATCGGACCCTGATCCTCAGTATTGGCAAAAATACGGCACTGGCCCAGCTCACTCGGCTTGGGCCGGTAACTCATTTGAACTGGTTTGCCGCGCTCACCTGCGCCAGCTATTACAACAACTTGGCGTGGGCGCAGTCATTACCACCGCCACTAGCTGGCGCAGTGAGCAAACCGACCCTGGCGCGCAGATCGATCTTGTGATCGAACGCGCAGACAACGTGATTAATCTATGCGAAATGAAATACGCCCCAGCCCCGTACCTCATTACACGGAGCCTTGACGAAGCCATGCGCTACCGGCGATCAGTCTTTGTGGGCGAAACTGGCACCCGCAAAGCCGTCCACCTCACGATGGTCACCCCTTTCGGCCTCGTACGCAATATGTACTCGGACAGCCTCCAATCCCAAGTCTCGATGGAACCCATCATCCGAGGCTGAGTTGGTGTGTGATCAGGAGTGGGTCGTGAGCCATTCGGCTTGATGTGGCTGGTGGGAGGGGCCGCCGCCTTCGTGGTCGTTGAACGGGTAGTCGACGATCTCGGCTGGCCCGGCCCAGGCGTGATAGGCGGCGTAGACGGTGGAGGGTGGGCAGGTCTCATCGAGATGACCGACTGAGAACAGCGCCGGGGCCTTGGCACGCTTGGCGAAATTGACCCCGTCGAAGTAGGACAAGGTGTGTAACACTTCCGCCTGGGTGCCACGGTGGATGGACAGGTAGCGGACGATCTCGTGGTATGGATCGCGCTGAGTCAGGCCGACCGCCCGTGGAAAATCGCATAAGAAGGGCACGTCTGGCATCGCCGCTCTCAAACCGGGCA
>JAIRKB010000208.1 GCA_031260385.1 Propionibacteriaceae bacterium
GGTTCAACCGCGCCCCATGCTTCGGCCGCCGCTTCGTCGCCCGCGGCTCCCACCTCCCCGGGCGATCGCCGACGCGATGGTAGGCGATCACCGTCAGCAGCGCATCGACCAAAGCCGGCCGATCCTCGGGCCGCGCCGCCTCGATCTTCGGTGCGAACGCCGTCACCGCCTGCTTCGCCCCCGTGAAGCTCACCCGCCGAGGCTCGATCCCGGCCTCGGCCGCCGCCACGGCCATCACCGTCCGGAGCAGGTTGTACGCCAGGAGGTGGGCCCAGATCTCCTTGTGGATCATCTCCGGCGACGTCGGCTACCGCAAACCCGACCCCCGCATCTACGAATGCCTAATCGAACAAGCTAACTGCCGCCCCGACGAAATCTGGTTCTTCGACGACCGACCCCTCAACATCAAAGTCGCCCACCACCTAGGCCTCAACGCCACAGTCTTTACCTCCGCCACCCAAGTCCGCGAAGTCCTCCAAGCAACCGTCTAACAAGAGCTGGATGGCTTCATTAGCGCCGTCCATCCGCTGCAGAGCGAGACTTAGTGTGTGATGATTCTCGCGTTGGGCAAATGATCGCTAGAGCAGCTATTGACATAGGAGGAATGACTAGCGGAATACAGAATTGGGGCATTGCTGTATTCAGTAAATCAGTAGATACGTATAGAATGAGACCATGACTGACGTTGTGACACCCAAGACTCAGACAACAAGAATGACTGTCGATCTTCCTGACGATGACTACCTCATGCTCAAGGTGGCTGCCGCTACGGCTGGCAAAGGTGTTACATTGTCATCGATTGTTCGCGACCTCATTCACGAGTTCCTGGAGAACCTTCAAAATGACGCCGATCACATGCTCATCGAAAGCCGTCGTGACTCGGAAACCGTGTCTGGACGTGATGTTCGTGCCCGCTTCGCTCAGCGACGTTTAGCCGCAAGATGAGTAATAACAAAGATCCCATGCGAGATGAATGGAAGGTCGAAGCCGAAGATGACCTTAAGTCGATTGAGAAAGCCGATCCTGCGTTAGCCGAGGCCGCACTCAGCGCTGTAGACGATCTAGTAAACCGACGCAAGGTTGGCAGCGAACTAGGAAAACGACGTACGAGCGGCGACCTCACCGGCCTGTTTCGTCTGAAGTTCGACCTGCCAGGTGCCCGTCCTGAGAGATATCGGATCATTTACCAGGTAATAGGTGACGATTCAGTTCTTATCTGGGGTCTCGGCGAGCGAGCAAGCCAGTGGATCTACCGGCTTGTGGAAAGCCGCCGATAGCTAGACTAGCGGCGATGGAGACAACTGGTCAGGGTAGTGCCAATAGAGACAGTGGTCACTATCTGCTGTTGGGGAGGATTCATCCAGCATTCTCGCTTTCGTCCATTTCAGCAGCCCACATGAGCAGTTCTTTCAAGGCGTTGGTTAGTGGGTGTTCTGAACCCAAATTCCTCTCGCAAGCATCCAGCCGAGGTTGCACCACCCAGACACGATGGTTCTGATGCTCAAGAAGACCCATGAGCACCACCATTGGGGCAGTATCCCGCAAATGCTCGCCATTGGTATTACCAAATACGACTCCAAGACGGCTTGACCTAATCCCCTTTTCTGGCAGCCACGGCAAGGCGAGGAAGTCGCTGACCCAGTGTGCTGGCAAGCAACTACCATTGCTAAAATCGACGTCACAGGTGGTAGCGGCTACTTTAACTAGAGGAGACAAATTTGGCGGCTCAGACTGATCCACACTGATTTGTTTCGCCAATAACCCCATTCCAATGACCATGTATCTGCGTAGGGCATAGTCGTGATTCCCTTCTGGGGTTCTATCATTATCAGGAAGTGACTTATAGGCGAGGCCCAGCAATCCCCTTGTTGGTTCCTTCATTTTCGCCAGCCAAAGAATAACGATCTCACTCCAAACTATGTCTGCCTGAAGCGATCCCTTTTGCCCGGCGAGCAACTCAAGGAGTCGGTTGGATCTCGTTGGCGTGCCGAGAATAAAGTCCATCGTGCTCGGTTCCCAACTTTCCAAACCTGCACCCGCGTCACGCCCGTCAGGTTCCAGCATAAGGTCAGCCTTGAAGTCCTCTAGTACGTCCACCAAGTCAATAGCGCTCGGAGCCTGCGCAAGACGCGCGACAAACAGATCGGCCCCAAGGCCAACGTGATGACAATTTGCGCGCGCCATTGGGGTTCCATCATCACTGGTCGGAATCACGAGTAATCCACCACCCTCGCTGGCTAGTAGCCAGCTGAACTCGTCAGTTTCGGCAAAATCATTAGTTAGTCGCGCACGAGCATCTGTCCAAAAGAGCTCTCGGAGTACCGACGAGAAGGCGCCCTCTAGGAACCTCCGCACCTGGGCTTCGTCGTTGCTACGCTGCCAGCGAGACAATCGTTTGAGCACTAGGTACTCGCCAGGGATATCGGGCATGAGTGGTTCGACATCGGCTTCGCTCGAACCGCAATGGGCCACTATCAGATCGACAAACTCAGACCGCCTATCCACCGAAACTAGGCGCAGGAGATCCCTCACGTACGGGTTCTCCTCCATGTCCAGATCCTCAATCGCTCCGCTGGCTGTCGCGAAGGCCCACAGGTCGAGTGCGACATCGGTGGCCACTGGTCGAAACTGGGCTGCGGCAAGCTCATTGCGCAGTAGTTTCGTTTCTCTTTCGAAGCAGACGCTTAGAAGATCATTCAGACTCCAACGGTGTTTCCAGGCCAATGAGTCTGGCGATTCCAGCCAGGCACGGATCAGGAACAGAAGGTACAAAGGACGCTTCCCTTCGGGATCGATCACTTCAAGGTGCATACAAAGCGTTCTCGCCACCGACTCCGAAATGGCTGGTTCAAGATCTGAAGGCTTTCTGGAGGGGGTGCCATTGTTAGGAGATCTCTCGAGCGACGCCGATCGGGCGATCTGAACCATCGCATCGAAGTCCATTGGAGAGTTCAGATCAATCCCTCGTTCTTCCTGGCTATAAAGGGTTGCGAGAACATCATCGGGATGCTCGTTTTCGTACAACGAGGTAAACCAACTCGGTTCAGCAGCTCCGAAACCATCTCGTTCCAACAGTAATACCCGAAGCCGATGCCCACGCCCTCGGCGTGCCAAGTCGACCAACCACGAGCCAATGGCTTGTGAATGTGACGCAACGTAATCAACCACTAACAACACATCATCTGGATATTCCCAATTCGTGATCTGCGTTGCCAGCCCGACCCAAAAAGACGCCGGCAAGAAAAAACAGGCCCACTTTCTTTTACCCATTTCATTGCAAAGCTCGTAAGCAAGACGACTCTTTCCAGTTCCCCCTTTCCCTGTTACTGACCACCAGGCTAGAGTTGGGGCACTATCGCAGAACTCGATAAGGGATTCGAGTTTGTCATCACGACCAAAGAAATGAACGTACTCCGCCATGAAATCCAGGTCATTGCGCGGTGCTCTGAAGGGGCGTAGATTAAAAAGATACCTGGCAAAATCCCCTTCCGTGAGCGACTTAAGCCCCGCAATGTGTTCATCCCAGATCGATCGCTCTTCATCCACTATTTGCGATAAATCCTTCATCGCATCGCTCAACCCCTGCGAATGCCTGGCGTGGGCTCGTAGTGTTGACTCAATGGAACTGACCCGTTGAAGTAGTGTCCAGATTTGGTATCGTGCCGACAACTCTGGGTCGGTCAAGACTCGTCGCAGCATCGCTGACAAAAATGCTTGTGCTTCTGCTTGATCCGCTCCTACATAGCTCCGGTACCCGGCTTCTGTTGGAGGAATGCCAGCGTCATAGCAGGTCACAAGGTATTCAGCTGACCTCTGTTTGTCTGGAATCCCGATTGTACGGTAGGGATCCCGCAGGTTCTGAGCCATGCATTCGTCATAGCCTTGTTCGGCTAAGCGTTTGAGGTCTCGCCGTAGCGCAGCTAGTCGATCCGCTGGTAGCAGTTTCTTAATACTCACGGAAAAGATCGATGCCGCCGCCAACCACCACTGCTGCGTCACTATCTCAGCGGTTAGAGATATCCCATACGGCACTGATCGCGCAATCTCGCCAGCTCGCTGTCGCCGCAATTCGCCGCGCGGGGCACGAGTCCTAACCGCATCTCCATCCGGGGCTAAGCTGAGCATGGTGTCCCCCTCACTGTGCGCAAATCGTGTGAGCAACTAGCGGCAATGCTATCTCAAATACCAGTTTAGCTTAAGCAAAGCCTCCATGGAGGCTGGCGATGACAACCAGATAATGGGCTCTTCACAGTTGAGGGTGTAGTACGGGTCTGAATCCGCTGGTAGATACCCCAGGTGCCTTGGATCCCAGCCTGGTTATCATCAACGAGTAGACGGACCAGTCGTTGTTGTTGACGATCATTGGGTAGGTCCAGGCCGTCCTCCTGAGAGCCGGTTGACAAGAGCCGAGCAGCTTTCTATTGGGCTCGTTTTGCGAGAAGGGTACGAAGCCAGCGAGGGTCGCGCTGGGTGTGGGCGATGGCAAGGATGCGAACAGTGCTGCTGTCGCGGATAACGCGGTAACAGACTAAATACGGGAAGCGGCGCATAGCCACTCTCCGGTAGGGCGTTCGAAGGATAGTGGCGCCCTCCGGGTACTGGCGAAGGAAAATGAAGGCAGCGCTCAGTTCGTCGAGGAACGCCGTTGTCAGGCCGGAATCGATTTCGGAGTAATACTGGAGGGCTTCATTAGCGTCGTCCCAGGTGTCAGCGTGGAACGACAAGCGCCATGTCACGTCCACCTGGCGCGAAGTGTTGACATGAACTCTTCCTCGGAGACACCAAGCAAAGGATCAGCGTCCATTTCGGCGTCACGGCGAGCGATCATGGCGAGCTGATCCTCAGTGAGAACGGTATCGGTGAAAGCGGTGGTGCGTTCAAGATACTCGAGCAGGCCAACCCGATCCTCCACACTGAGAGCGTCGACTGTCCGCTGCAGAGTTTGACTCACCATACGATGATTCTAGCGTACGGGAAATTATCGGGATATTCCCGGAGGCCAAAATAGCAGTGCAAGACCCTATTTTGCCATTAGGTAGGCTTCTGAAGGCTCAAACTCTGGGGCTGAAGTCGGGCGTTTTTGGAGGAGATATTCGGTAACGACTAGCGATAGTGCCATCACCAGTTCTCCGGTGTTGGCGAAGACGAAGCCAGCAATCTCTTGGGGTAGGACGGCGGCGATCAGCATGAACACTGCGCCTAGGAACATCCAAGGCGACTTGGTTAAGCGCCAGACCACTACTGCGCAGGCGAGGACGACTAGGAGCATCAGGATTGAGCCGATGGGGGGGCCGGGGAAGGAACCGGCGTTGCGATAGTAAAGCAAGCCACCTTCGGTGGCGGGCTCCATCTTGAGATAGATCACCGAGCGGAGAGTCCCAAAGACCACGCAGATCGCATACAAGAGCCATTGCCCGATCTGCATCGCCCGCGTCCCGAAACCCTTTGCCCCCGCCCGCCAAGCGAAGCCGATGCCGGTCATGATCCAGGCAGGGGTGAATAAGGCGTGGCCGATGAAGCGCGGCCAAGACAAGGCGACCAGGGTTGGCCCCTCACCGATCGCGGCCCCCAAAGCGACGATGGCATTATCCCAAACCACCGCCGCGATCGGCAGGATCAGCATAAGGGCGCTCAATGACTTCCGCTTGAGGAATAATCGGATGGCGATAATCGCGAGAGTGGCTTGACCCGCCGCACAGACAACATAAACCAGTGTGAACATAGCTCCCTATCCCCTTGCGAGCCCAACGCCCGCACCTCGTGGTCAAGCCACAATATCGGTTCTTCCCCGGCGGCGATAGTGGCTAGATCATCAAGGTGCCGGATTGGTTGACGATTTGCGAACTGTAGAGGAAGAGGACGTCTGAATCGGGGGGGAACTCGACATACTGGGCGATCAACTTGGCGTGAATGTAGCGTAGGTCGATCAGGGTCACCTTGTGATAGGCCGGTAATAACAGCGGCGCCAGGCTGGAGGTGAAGGAGTCGCGGAAAAGGAACAGTTCGCGATCACTAGTCGCTGCTGGGTTGACCAGGGTGATGAGCGCCTGCGCGCCCGATAAGAAGATATCGTACGCGTCGTTGCCAGTGAAAGCGGCGAGGTCGTAGATCGGGCCGGGTTCCCACTGGT
>JAIRKB010000224.1 GCA_031260385.1 Propionibacteriaceae bacterium
GTGTCTGACCGGTCAACAGTTCATAGAGTAGGCAGCCAGTCCCATAGACATCACTGCGCTGATCAGCCTTCTCCCCGCGGGCTTGTTCCGGCGAGAGATACTGCGGCGAGCCGATCATCGAAGCCGTACGGGTTAGCGAGTCCGCCGCTTCGAGGCGGGCAATACCGAAATCCATCACCTTGATTTCACCGAAGTCGGTCACCATGATGTTGGCCGGTTTGATATCGCGGTGGATGATGCCGCGGGCATGAGAATAGTCGAGAGCGCTCAGCACTCGCTCGACGATCGTCAGGGCCTCAGCGGGCTCAAACCTCCCGTTGCGATGGAGAACATCGCGCAGAGTCTGACCGTTGACCAGTTCCATAACAATGTAGGGAATCATCAGCGAACTAGCCTGGTCTGGCCACTCTCCAGTGTCGTACACCGCGACAATATTGGCATGGCTCAATCTGCCAGCAGCGCGGCCCTCCCTCGTGAACCGTTCGCGGGAGGTTGCGCTCTCCACCATCGCCACATCCAGGAACTTGACGGCCACCTCCCGCTCCAGACGGAGGTCGATAGCCCGGTAAACCTCGCCCATGCCACCGCGACCGAGGCGCTCCCCCAACTGGTAGCGGTCATTAATCAAGCCACTAGGCATTACTCACCCCGATATCTCAATCGTGAGATCGGCGGAGAATGCCACCAAGCTAACCATGAGAAAGACGTATCGACACCGACGCGAACCCCCATTTTCCATGGGCCAATCCTAACACTGCGGACTAGCGGACGAAGTTGACAAGGTGATAGTTGATACGTGCTATAGTTGCGCCATGCATAGCATTCGTAACTGGTGGCCCGCCTGATAGGCGGTTACTGTCGTACGATCAAACGACCGCCTAGCAGGGCGGTCTTTTTTTATGCCGTGCTCTAGGCGATCTGAACAAAGGATAATCATGTATAAAGAGATTCTGACCAAGATCACCAACCATCAGGAGTTGACCCAAGATGAGGTCTCGGCGCTGATCGCGGCGATCAATGACGGCTCCGTTTCCGACATCCAGATCAGCGGCTTCCAAGTGGCCTTGCTGATGAAGGGGGCGACGCTCGCGGAGATCGCCTACATTGCCAAGGCGATGCGCGATAATTGCGTCCCGCTGCCCGTCAAGATTGACGAAGAGATGATGGACACTTGCGGTACGGGAGGTGGCCTGTCGACCTTCAATATCTCCACCGCCACCGCCCTGGTGGCCGCCGCCGCCGGGATCCCGATCGCCAAACATGGCTCGCGCTCGATCGCCTCCCTCTCGGGTAGCGCCGATGTGCTGGAGGCCTTGGGGATCCAGATCAACCTGACCCCCGCTCAAGCTGGGCGCCTCATCGAGCAGATCGGCATCGCCTTCCTCTACGCCCCACTCTTCCACCCGGTTATGGGCAAGGTTCTGCCTCCGGAACAGGAACTCGGCATCAAAACGATCTTCTATTCGATCATCGGGCCGTTGATCAACCCGGCGTTCGCCCCCCGCCACCTGCTCGGCGTCTACAAGCCGGATCTACTAGACACCGTCACCTATGTTGCCAAGGAGCTCGGCTACACCAATGCGATGTTCGTCCACGGGCTCGATGGGCTCGACGAGATATCGATGCTTGGTCCGACCCGGATCAACCATCTAAAAGACGGTCAGGTGACCAGTTTCGAGATCACCCCGGAAGAGTTTGGGCTTGACCGCTGTCAGTTGGACGACATCAAGACTGGCACCCCGGATGCCAATGCCGAGACGATTACCGGCGTGCTTTCGTCTACGATCCACGGGCCTCGGCGTGATGCGATCCTGCTCAACTCAGCTGGCGCCCTGGTGGTTGGTGGTAAGGCCGAAGGCTTTAGCGACGGATTGCGTCTGGCGGAGCAGTTGATCGATTCTGGCGCGGCCCTCGACAAGATGGCGCAACTACGTGAGATGTCGCATCGGGTTAGCGAGGAGCCGTGAAAGGTTTTTCGCAGGCCATCCGGGCCGAGAATGAGCGCGGCTGGGTGGGAGTGATCCCCGACATCAAGTGTTGCTCGCCGAAGGAGGGTGACCTCCTTCGGGGGCGCGACCCGGTGGCGGTGGCCGTTGGCCTAGTCGACGCCGGGGCGCCGGTGCTCTCTGTCGTCACGGAACCGGAACGCTTTGGTGGGTCAAGCGACCTCTTGCAGGCGATCGCCCAAGCAACGAAGGTGCCGATCCTACGCAAGGACTTCTTCACGGAAGTTGGGCAGATTGACCTAAGCGCTGAACTCGGCGCGACAGCGGTTCTCCTGATCTGCGCCACCCTCAGTGAATCCCAGTTGACAAGGTTGTACGATTACACACTCGCCGTTGGGTTGGAACCCCTTGTCGAAGTTCACACCGCTGCTGAGCTGGCTTTTGCCCGTCAGATCGGTGCTCAGTTGATCGGCATCAACAACCGGAATATCTTGGTTGGCGAGACCGACGAGGGGGGCCCGGGTCATACCCTCGATCTGCTGAAGGCCGCGCCGGTCGATGCCTTAGTCATCTCGGAGTCCGCTATTGCCTCTCGCGGCGACGTTGAACCGCTCGCCGAGGCCGGTGTGAACGCTGTTCTCGTGGGTACATCCCTGTGGCAAGCCCCCAATATGGCCGCGAGACTCAATGAGTTGCGGGTCGAACGGCGGCGATGGCCGTGACGGTGGTGAAGATCTGTGGTTTGGCGCGAGCCGAAGACGTCGCTTTCTGCGCCCAGGCGGGGGCGAACCTCCTCGGCTTCGTCGTCAACTACCCTCACCCCGTCCCGTGGAATATCACCCCCGAACTAGCGACCACCCTAATCGCTGCCGCCCCCGCTAACGTACCCACCTGCATCGTCACCGGCGGCCCGGTCGCGGCCATCGAAGCCCTAGCCTTGACCACCGGCGCTAACTATGTCCAACTCCACAACGCCGAAACCGTCGACACCACCGCCGCTGTCGTCCGCGCTCTCGCCCCCCACAACATCGGCGTGATCAAAGCGATCTTCCCCACCACCCCAGAACCGGAGGCGACCGCCCACGCCCTGGAAACCGTCGGTGTCACCGCCCTACTTAGCGACCCCCGGACCCCCAATAACGCCACCGCCTCCGGCCCCGCCGATCTCGATCTCTACGAACGCCTCCAGGCCAGCGTCAGCTGCCCGGTTATTTTGGCCGGTGGCATCACCCCGGCGAACCTCGCCACCCTGATCGCCCGCCACTCCCCTAGCCATATCGACATCATGACCGGTGTCGAAACCCGCCCCGGGGTCAAAGATCCCGCGAAGGTGACCGCCCTCTTTGAGGTCTTGGCCCAGGTGACCAGCTAAGTCGTTCCACGCCACCAATAGTCAGTATCAACTTTACAATAGGCAACGTTTTGCGGTTCACCTGGTTCAATCTGGAATGGCTGGCATGAACCTGCTGGCCAAATCGGCTAGCCTGTGAAGATGAGTAAGGTCTATCTGCGCTACCCCGACGTCTGCGGGGAAAACTTGGTCTTCGTCGCTGACAACGATATTTGGTTGGCTGGCTTAGTGGGCGGGCAAGCTCGGCGGTTGACGAGCGATCATGTGCCGGTCTCCAATCCCCGCTTTTCCCCCGATGGTACGAAGGTTGCTTGGACTTCGGCGCGGGAAGGGACCCCCGATGCCTGGGTCTTCGACACCGCGAGCGGGGCGATAAGCCGTTTGACATGGTGGGGACGCGGATTGGTCGTCGGTTGGCGGGATAATGACCAGGTGGTGATCGCCAGTGGCCATCAGGAGGTGGCGCGCGGCACCACTCGGCTTTACCTGGTAAACCTTGATGGTACGACCGAAAAGCTGGCCCTTGGCCCGGCGGGCGCCGGGGCTTGGCATGGCGATGGGCGTCTAGCCTTAACGACCCCGAACTTTAGAGAAGCCCCCTTCTGGAAGCGCTATCGCGGAGGCACGGCCTCGCGACTATGGATCCAGCAAGGTGACGGCGGCTGGCTGAAAGCCTTGCCCGAGGTGAGCGCCGGGATCAACGGCCCGAACTGGGTCGAAAACCGGGTGATCTTCTGCTCTGACCTATTGGCTGGCGGCACGACGATCACCGACCCCAGCGCCCAGGCTCAACTCTTCTCGGTCGACGCCAGCGGTGGGGATCTCCGCCAGCACACGAACCACAACCCCGACCAGGGTTACGTTCGTGACCCGCGCAGTGATGGCCAGACCATCGTCTATCACGCCCGGGGTCGTCTCTACGCGATGGCGGGTTGTGACGCCACCCCGCGCGAGATCGACATCGACCTAGGCATCACCGTGCCGAACCCTCGAACCGTCAGCCCCACCGACAACCTAACCACGATCGCCCCCGACCACCAGGGCAATGGGTCACTTATTACCTGGGAAGGTGCAACATATTACCTAACCCATCGCGCCGGTCCCGCTCGGGCTCTGTCAGTCAACGATGCCGTACGTTTTCGTGAAGCCGTTGTCCTCGGTTCGACCGGCCTCGGCGCCTGGGTCAGCGATGCCAACGGCGAGGACAGTCTAGAAATTGTCCCCCTCGAAGGCCTCGGTTCTCGACGCCAGTTGGCAACTGGTCAACTCGGTTACGTCCTCCACCTAGCGGCCTCCCCCAACGGGAAATACCTCGCTACCAGCAGTCACGATGGGGCGGTCCGGCTGGTCAGCGTCGACGATGACACCGTGCAACTAATCGACGACTCCCGCCACGGTGAGGTCGCCACTCTAGCTTGGTCGCCGGATTCGCGTTACCTGGTCTGGAGTGCGCCACTTGGTGCCTACACCGAACCCCGCCTCCAACTGCGCTTATTTGACACCCAAGCCGAAGGCGAACCGACCTGGGTGGCGCTAACCTCGGGCACCTTCGCTGATTGCGAGCCGGTCTTCACCAGGGATGGCAAATATCTCGCTTGGATCTCTTGGCGGACCTTCGATCCGCGCTACAACAACCATAGTTTTGACCTATCTTTCAATAACTCGGCTCGCCCCTGGCTCGCCCCGATCCAAGCCAGCGAGCCCCTGCCCTTTGGGGTCAGCGCCGATGGTTGGGCCCTTAGCCCCCCGGAGGCAGCCAAAACAAAGAAGACCGGCAAGAAAGCCAAGCCCGCAAAAGACGATCCCACCACAATCCAATTTGATGTTGATGGCTTCGAAGCCCGCGCCGTGGCGCTACCCGTACCTTCTGGTGAATACGCCGGCTTGCGAGCAATCAAAGATGGATTGACCTGGCTACGCTATCCCGGTGGAGTCGGCGAGCTAGGCTCGATTTGGGCCGGAGTAGCTGGGGATCGTCCGACGAAGTGGCTAGAGCGGTTCAGTTTCGAGACCCGCCGCCTGGAAACCCTCGTTGACAAGGCCGACTCCTACGAGGTGAGCGGGAATGGTGAGATCCTGGTCATCCGTCACCGTGATGAGGTGACCGCTCAGCCGACCCGGAGGGTGGACGGTGATGATGACGCTAATATCCGGGTCGATCTATCCCGACTCCGGCGCAAGGTCGTCGCCCGGACTCAGTGGTCGCAGATGCTCGATGAGCAAGCCCGCTTGATGGCCCTCCATTTCTGGCGCGAAGACCTCGATGGTAGTGACTGGGCGGGGATCCTCGCGCGCTATCGTCCGACCGTCGAGCGCCTGCTGACCCGCAGCGATCTGTTTGACCTAATGGCCGAGACGGTCGCCGAACTCAACACCTCCCATGCCTATGTCATCCCCCCGGCCCCCGCCAAGACGACGGTCGGGTTCCTGGGAGCAGAGGTGACGATAGTTGACGACGGTTTCCACATTGACCGCATCCTCCCCGGCGATTCCTCCGATCCGGAAGCTTGGCAACCGCTACGCCGGGCCGGGGTCGATGCTCGCGTCGGGGATATCATTATCGCCATCGACGGTCAGCCAGCTCCGGGGGCCCCCTCCCTGGGGGCCCTCCTAGAGGGAGCGGCTGGCAAGAGTGTTGAGTTGGTCTTGCGCCGCGACGGCGAAGATCGTCGGGTCGGGGTTGTGCCCTTGCCCAATGAGGACGCCTTGCGTTATCACGCCTGGGTGGCGGGGAGGGCGGCCCGGGTCGAACAGATCTCGAACGGACGCCTAGGCTACCTTCACGTTCCCAATATGGCCGCCGTCGGTTGGG
>JAIRKB010000226.1 GCA_031260385.1 Propionibacteriaceae bacterium
CCCGCGAGAAGGGATCGACCCCGTCGAGATCGCTCCACAAATCAACCACCAGCGCGGTGGAAGACGGCGCCGCCAGCACAATACACCCCGACCGAGCCACCACCCCAAACCCGGGCCCGGGGGCATACCAGGTGAGGGCGGAGCGATCGGACGAGGACGGGGGAACGGCGGTGGTCAAGACAACATCACCTCTTCCAGACGCAAGTAGCGACTGCCGAAGGTGACCCGGTCTCCCCCCTGTAGTAGAACGAACTCACCGGGGACCAAGTTTCGCGTCGGCTCCCCAACCCGCATCAGGGTCGACCCGTTGGTCGAAGCCCGATCCTTCACCCACACCCCCGTCTTGTCGAGAGCGTACTCCAGATGAACCTTGGAGACCGATCGCTCGGGATCGGCAATCGGAACGCAGGTTAGTCGCGGATCAAGCGCTTGTGGACCACGCCCGATCAACCCAGGTCCCTCGACCAACAAACGCTGACCGGTATCGAAAACCAACGCGTACGCCAGTTGCCCAACTGGTTCAAGTGGTACGAAACCAACTGGCTCAAGCCCGGGAAAACCAACTTGTTCAGGTGCCTCAAAATCGACTGACTCTAGCGCGTCAAAACCAACGGGCTCTAGCGCTTCGAAACCAACCGGCTCAAGCGCGGCAAAACAAACCGGTTCCAACTCCTCAAACCCAACCGGCTCTAGCGCCTCGAAACCAACCGGCTCAAGCTCGGAAAATCCAACTGGCTCCAGCGCGGCGAAGGCGGGAGGAATGGAAACTGGATACTGGTCGGGGATCGGTGCCACAGGCTGGTCTGGGGTAGGCACCGGATAGTCGTAAGACCCATATCCCGGGTAGTCGACCGGTTCCCCAGTCGGCAGGACCGCTGGTGGGAGTTGCGCAAAAGGGCCGGCCCAGCCGATGCCGTTGGCGACCGGCACCGGTCCGGCGGCCGCCAGGTCCACCATCGCTGCGGTTATCTGTGGTTCATTGGCGGGAATCGGCGGCGCGCTTGGTCGCGAGACCGGCGCCCCTGGCACCTGAGCGATGAGCGGCTGGACGAGGGGGTCCAACGCCTGCCCACAGGTTAGGCACATCCGTAGGCTCGCCGCCATTGGGGTGCCGCAGCCGGGGCAGGGTTGGGGAGCCAAGTTCATGTTCACTCCTCAATTATGAGGGTTGATCGAGGACCTCGTCGCAACGATGTCCACGACCAGCGCGCAAACCAACGCCGATGGCGCGGAAAAGACCTTGCCAACGCCGTCGCCGACGCCATCGCCAGACCCCAGAACTCACTTACCACGGCCACATTAGGCGCTTTCGATCCAAAGGTGTTGGCGTCGGCGAGTCGAGCAAGGTCTTCAAGGTCTGAACTGTGAGCTGACAAGGCGCGCGCGACCTCCACCCGGGTCGCCGTCACTGGAGCGACCAGGCCAAAATCGGCCGCGCGATCCAAGATCTCTTGCCAACCCCAAGCCAGGCGCTGACCAAGATCACTAGATCGAGCCCGCCTGATCCGTCGGGATCGCTTGAGGGCCGTCAACACCACCATCGGGCCAAAGATCACCACCAGCGGGATCCCCACTGACAAGACGATCCGCCCAATCGCCGCCCAATCAATCGGCCGACGCTGATCCGGGTCCTCTTCCGATGGATCGGGGTCTTGGACGACCTCGTTGGCGTCGTACGAGGTGGAGTTGGTCAGGGGCGGGGGTTGGAGAATCTGCGGTCGCGGTTTGGATTTCACCTGCTCGTCAGGCGTCTCAAAAACCTGATCTTTATTCGGGGTCGGGTCAAAGGCGACCCAGCCATAACCTTCAAAAGGCACCTCCACCCAGGCGTGGGCATCGGCGCCGGTCACCTCCCAGGTCGTGGCGTTGAACTGCGAGTCGGCGTCAACCCAAAATCCCATAACGACCCGAACCGGTATCCCAGCATCAGCCAAGAGCAAGGCCGCTGCGACAGCGTACTGCTCATCGTCGCCGATCATACAATCGGTGGCCGCCAGCAGTTCAGCGATCCGGTAAGCGGAGTGGCCCGGCTTCGAGGCGACCTCGCCATCGGTTCCGTGGGAGAAGTAACCGGTCATTCTCAAGGTCTCGATGATCCCTTCGACCCGACGTAAGGCTGAGCGATCACTACCCGACCAGAGCAAGGAGAGATCGTTGACCTTGTCTGGAACCCAGGTCGGCTTCACCATGTTGACCTGGAGTAGGGGGGTCTCAACGGTCGGGCGAGAGGTATCAACACTAGCTGTTAGCTGGTAGGTAACGCCGGGGAACAAACCAGCTGGGTTAATCAGGGCATCAGACACCGGATTGTAGTAGAGGTTTTGGCCAAGCGGACTAGCTCCGTCTCCGGTGAAGGCCAGGGACTGATTCTGTGACAAGCTTGGCACCCATACCCCGCTGTACTGCTCGACCGTGATGCGAACTTCTTGGGACTGACTGCCAGGAGCAGTCTGGTCCGCCATCCCTAGATCCGGGCCGACTCGATCATAGCGAGAACCCGGTGAACCTTGGCCAACGTTATAAACCATGCCATCGAAGGTGTCCATGACGGCGAGGCGTAACCGATGGTCACGATTCCAACCCTCCACAGTGAACAAGGTCTCCTCGGCTTGGTCGCCGACTAGTGATCGGAAGGCCGTGAGCGGGCTGGCGTAGGCGCGGGTGTCCAGCGGAGGTACGGTATGACGCCGCAACACCTCGCGATCAAGATCGGGGAGGAACATCGCGGTGGTAAGGCTAATGACCAGCCCCGCCACCCCAAGCGCGCTGACGGCTTTGATCAGTTGGGACCGTTTGGCGGAAGTCCCCCATTCCCCGGTGCCACCGGCTTGGCGGGCCGTCGTCTTCCAGGCCGCCCAGCCCATCCCCGTCACAGTGATGCCGACGGCGATGACGGTGGAATAGAACGGTTGCGCGACGCCTAGCAGGATCGTTAAGGCCCAGGTCCCCCCAATCACGAGCAAGGCCCAGGCTGGTTGGCGACTCCGCCAGGTGATGGTCGCCGCCCCCACCGCTGAGATCAGCGCCACCATGAACGGCACGAGCATAAACCCGTAAAAACTACCTAGCGGAATCGAAGCCGTGACGAACTGTTTCCAGACACCGACCGAGCCGAATAAGAGGGTTCTCAGGGCTTCAAGATCG
>JAIRKB010000257.1 GCA_031260385.1 Propionibacteriaceae bacterium
CTGCTCATAGCGCTCCTGGACCAGTCCATGGGGAACCTGCTCCATCAAGGCCGCCGGGGTCCCGGGACGAGGTGAGTATTGGAAGGTGAAAGCCCCTGCGAAGCGGGCTTCGCGCACCAAATCAAGGGTGGATTGGAAATCCGCCTCGGTTTCGCCGGGAAAACCGACGATGACATCAGTGGTGATCGCGGCCTGGGGGATCTGGGCCCGCACCGCGTCGAGGATCCCCAAGAAACGATCCCGCCGGTAAGCCCGCCGCATCTGACGCAGGATCTCATCGGAACCCGATTGCACGGGCATATGCAGGCTCGGCATGACATTGGCGGTTTCCGCCATCGCGGCGATCACCGAATCGGTGAAATAAGCCGGATGGGGTGAGGCGAAACGCACCCGCCGCAAGCCTTCGACCTGCCCGCACGCCCGCAACAGCTTGGCGAACCCATCGCGGTCGGAGAACTCCACCCCATAGGTGTTGACGTTTTGCCCCAACAAGGTGATCTCCTGGACCCCTTCATCAACCAACTGCCGCACCTCGCCCAAAATGTCCTCAGGGCGACGGTCTAGTTCGGGGCCCCGAACCTGGGGCACGATACAGAAGCTGCAGTTGTTATTACAACCCACCGAGATCGTCACCCAAGCAGCATAAGGCGACTCCCGCCGGGTCGGCAGGTTGGAGGGAAAGGTGACCAGAGAATCGAGGATTTCGACTTGCTGGATCCGCTCTAGGCGGGCCTGCTCAAGAAGCTGAGGAAGGTGAGCGACGTTGTGAGTGCCAAAGACCACATCCACCCAAGGGGCTTTCTTGAGGACCAGCTCCTTGTCTTTTTGGGCCATACAGCCACCAACCGCGATCAGCAGTTCCGGGTTGGCACTCTTGACCGGCGCTAGATGCCCAAGGTTGCCATAAAGCCGGTTGTCGGCATTCTCCCGCACGGCACAGGTATTGAAGACGATGATATCCGGGGTGCCCTCACCGCTAATCGGCTGATAACCAGCGCGATCTAGCAACCCCGCAATCCGCTCGGAATCGTGGACATTCATCTGGCAGCCATAGGTTATGACTTGGTAGGTCTGTAGCTTATTCATCATCAGCGATGTTAGCATCACCCGATGCCTCGACCTCTCCCATCACCTCAAGAACGGCGCTGCGCACAATCGATGGGGAGTGACCCCGTCTAGCGAGGCGACCAGATAGACGTCTGATGACGGTTTCACGATCGAGACCAGTCATCACCTTGAGTCCCCGACGCGCCAACTCCACCGCTAGGTCGAACTCGGAACAATCAGTTTCTGACAAGGCCTCACCAATCGCCTCAGAATCGACGCCGCGCTCAACTAGTTCATGGCGCAGCCGAGAGCTCGATAGCGCTTTGGACTCCTGGCGACCGGCGATCCAGGCGCGAGCAAAAGCCAAATCGTCGAGTAGTCCAATCCGCACGAAGTCGGTGACAACCTGTTCGACAACTTCTTCCGAATACCCACCCGATCGCAGATCGCGCCGAAGCTCTTCACAGCTGCGAGACCGCGCCACCAACCGACCCAAGGCGCTCCGCCTCGCCCGAGCGTACTCATCAGATGGGTCTTGTTCGCTCGGGGCAGTTTCGGCGGTTGCGGCAATATCAGCCTGTGTGGACGCGATTAGCTCGCGCAGTTCACTGATCTTGTTTTGGTCCACATCAGAATGCTATCTCACCAGTCACCGGGTCGACTCCCTCGGGCACAGTTTGACCAATCCCGAAGGCCGCTAGGATCTTGCCTTCGATCTCTGTTGCGATCTCCGGGTGGGAGCGCAGGAAGCCGCGGGCATTCTCTTTGCCTTGACCCAACTGATCACCCTCATAGGTGAACCAGGAGCCGGCCTTGCGGATGAAACCCTGCTCGACACCGAGGTCAATCAGGCTGCCTTCGCGGGAGATCCCTTCGCCATACAAGATGTCGAACTCTGCTTGCTTGAACGGCGGGGCGACCTTGTTCTTGACCACCTTGACTCGCGTCCGGTTGCCAACGGTTTCCGCACCATCTTTTAAGCCCTCAATCCGGCGCACATCGAGACGCACTGAAGAATAGAATTTCAGCGCCCGCCCACCGGTCGTGGTCTCGGGGGAGCCAAACATCACGCCAATCTTCTCTCGCAACTGGTTGATGAAGATCGCGGTTGTCTTGGCGTTCGATAGACCACCAGTCATCTTTCGCAGCGCCTGCGACATCAAGCGCGCTTGCAAACCGACGTGGGAGTCCCCCATTTCACCTTCGATCTCCGCACGGGGCGTCAAAGCCGCCACCGAGTCAATCACAATCAACGCGAGAGCGCCCGAGCGCACCAAGGTGTCAGCAATCTCTAGGGCCTGCTCCCCCGTATCGGGCTGGCTGACTAGCAACTCGTCGGTATTCACCCCTAGTTTGCGGGCATAATCCGGATCGAGAGCATGCTCAGCGTCGATGAAAGCGCAGATCCCACCCAAAGATTGGGCACTCGCGATCGCATGCAAAGCCAAGGTTGTCTTACCGGAAGCCTCCGGACCATAAATCTCGACGACCCGTCCCCGGGGCAAGCCCCCAATCCCCAGCGCGACATCAAGCGCAATCGAACCCGTCGGAATCACCTCAATAGGCTGATGGGTGGTATCCCCCAACTTCATCACCGAACCCTTGCCATGCTGCTTCTCAATCTGAGCGAGTGCGGCTTCTAGGGCCTTTTCACGATCTGCGGTGGCCATATCGTACCTTTCCTTTGTCTGTGTTTTTCCTGACGTAAGTACCATAGGCGCCAGCACAGACATTTTGCGATTTACACCCACATTTGTGGATAAGTTTTCTTGAACTATACCGAACAGATGTTCGAAGAGTATGCGACGCGCCGAATTACTTGACGGAATCCGCTAATTCGAGCTGCGCCCAGACTGCCCGCCAGATGGTTTTGAAATCGACACCGGCGGTGATCGCCTCCGAAACACTGCGCCCGCCCAGATCGGCCATCACCACTAAGTCGGCCCAGGCGCGGGCGTAACCTGAACCCAACACGGTCTCCATCCGAGACCACAGTTCAGCCTCCCGCATTTAAGCGGCCATTCGGGAACGTAACGAGACAACTTCCGCCGATTCGTAGGCTTCTAGACGGCGACCAGCCTCAATGACCAGCTCGCCAACACTGACACCGAGGGCATCAGCAATCCAGGCCAAAACTTCCGAGGATGGTTCCTTTTGCCCCCGCTCAATTTCCGAGAGGTAGCCCAGGCTTACCCGCGCCTTCGCTGACACCTCACGCAGTGTTCGGCGAGTCTGCATCCGTAGATCGCGGATCGTCTCACCGATCGCCTCTCGAAGGAGAAGGGAACGGGTGTCTTGCATATACCGATTGTACCGGTAGGGACCAGCGGTTTTGGGGAGGTCCACCAACCAGCGCGTCGCGCCCTAGTCAGCGGGAGGCCTGATCGAGTTCTTCGAGGGCCCGGGCGACGACAGCCTGTCTGATCGCCGTACGTTCCCCAGTTTCTTCCAGGAGGAAACTAGTGGTGACCTCCCCCGGCCCGGCGATCGCCAACCAGGCCGTGCCGGGTTCGACACCGTCGCTCGCACCGGGCCCAGCGACGCCGGTAACGCCAATCCCCCAGTCCGTTCCGCAGACCCAACAGGCTCCCTCGGCCATGGCGCGCGCCACCGCTTCGGAGACCACGCCGTGTTCGCCGATCAACTCGGGGTCTAGCCCGCCCAAGGAGACCTTCAGATCAGTGGCGTAGGTGATTAGGGCGCCCCGAAAGACCTTTGAGGCCCCCGGAACCTCGGTGAGGGCACCAGCAATTAGTCCCCCGGTGATCGATTCGCAGGTAGCGAGAGTCTGCCCGCGCTGGGCGAGGCGTTCGATTAGGTCATTGGGACTCATCGTCATCACCGCTTACCGTGACC
>JAIRKB010000260.1 GCA_031260385.1 Propionibacteriaceae bacterium
CGCCCGGCTGAAGTGTGTCGCCTTGACCGACGTGGTGGGGGAGCGCCGGATTCAGAACCAACCTGGCACTATAGACGAGTATCCCAACTGGCGGGTCCCGCTCGGTGACGAGACTGGTCGGCGCTTAACCCTAGAGCAAATCTATGAGCTGGATCGGGTGAAGGAAGTATCAGACATCATAAATGGTAAGCTTTGAGTTTAGTGAGTCGGGTGCCGGACGACGCCCGCTGATAAACTGATAGGGGTTACCGATGAGCGCTCGCCGAGCGGAGTTCAATGATTATGCTGATGAGACCACGGATTTAGAGACTGGCGCCGGCGATGGTGACCAACCAGGGCGATCTTACCTACGGGCGACAATCGCCGCTTTGATCGTAGTCCTCGCTTTGACGACGGTGATCTTGGTGGCCGTGACCAAGCTCCTGCCCGCCCCGATCTTGGTTATCGCGATCATTGTCGACCTCGGCTTGGCCGCTGGCCTGGCCTACATGGTAGTCAAGTCGGATCGAAAGACCCATCCCGGACGTTTCTTCGTGGCGATCGGCTTAAGTGTCCTGTTGGCGGTGGCGAATATCGGCGTCGTGAAATTTAGCGCCGATTTCCTCTCTCTCGCCAGGGGCCTCCAGCCAACCGGGATTGAAACGATGGTCTATAACATCGTCGTCAATGACGATGGGCCGAGTGAGGTCGCCCAATTATTTGGGACAACGATGGCGGAGGTGAAAGACGATCCCTACGCCGAAGCGGTTCACGCCGCCGTGGTCAAACTGCTGGCTCGGACCAACCCCAATGTCGTGACCTTTGTCGCCCGCGATTCCTGGCGTGAAGCCCTGGCGGCCCTCGAAACGAAGGAAGTCACTAGCACGGTCCTTCCGGAGATCTTCGTTCAACTCCTCGAAGACGCTGATCCCGCCGCCTTTGATCGCTTACGAGTGCTGGCCAGTTTTGAGATCGAGCTAACCAAGACCACTCCCAAATCAACGCCGACGCCAACCCCGCCCCTAGCGCCAAAGGACTCCTACGTTATCTACATCTCCGGGATTGACACCTACGGCAGTATCGCGGCGCGAGCGCGTAGCGATGTCAACATCCTGATGGTCGTCAACCCGGCAACAGGAAAGGTCTTGTTGGTCAACACCCCCCGCGATTTCTACGTGCCATTTAGGGGGTTGTCCGGGCTCAACGACAAGCTGACCCACGCCGGGGTCTACGGGATTGACGTCTCCCTCGGCACCCTAGAGGACCTCTACGAAACCTCGATCAACTACTATCTGCGGATCAACTTCACCTCCCTGGTGGTGATCGTGAACGCGCTTGGCGGCGTCGATGTGAACTCAGTTCATGCCTTCCACTCCCAGGGCTACTACTTCCACGAGGGGATCAATCATCTTGATGGTGCCGCCGCCTTGGCTTTCGCCCGCGAACGTAAGTCCTTCGCTGGCGGTGACCGTGTCCGCGGCGAAAACCAACAGCTGGTGATCGAGGCGATCATTAAGAAGGCCGCTAGCCCGGCGATCCTGTCCGGTTACGGCCAGATCATGGCGACGATTCAAGACGAGATGCAGACCTCGATGCCGCCGGAGACGATCGCCGCTCAGGTTCGCAATCAGTTGGCCGGTGGCCCAAACTGGGTGGTGACCTCAATCAGTGTTAACGGTTTTGATGCCTCGGAGTTCACCTACACCTATCCGGGTCAGCGACTATACGTCATGAGGCCCGATCCAGCGACGGTGACCGCGGCGATCGAACAGATCAAGGCCACCCTAGAGGGCGCTTAACGGCAGTCTTTAGCCCAACCCAAGGCGCGCCCAGCGACGCCGTCATTGGGGAACTTTGGTTCGGTATGGAATAATGGGCCCTGATCGGGCCGTAACCCGCGGCCCACCTGCTCAGATTCTTAGCCGCGACCTTCCATCAGGACCGCGGCAGTTCTGGGACAGTATCGAAAGGCTTTGTTGGGAGAATTCCCACACACGGCACCGATGACCATCGGTGAGTTAGGAGCGATCATGCTCGATGAACAACCAGATATTTTGCCACCATCGTCGGGTGCGAGCGCAAACCCCCCCCAGGTAAGAACGCGCACCCGCACCCGACGCCAACTAACCTCCCCGGTTGCCAATGCCCCGGAGTTACCCTTTGATTCGGTAGATGCTTCGAAGACTGCCACTGAGAAGTCACCGTCTGCTAGTGATACCCCTGCCCAGGACAAGCCCCCCCGCAGTTCTGGTGCGCCTAAACAGGCCAAGACTGGTCAAGCTAGCTCGACCGCGCGGAAGACCTCCCCAGGAACTAGCCAGGCGAAGAAACCGAAGACAGATCCGGCTGGAGAAGCGCCGAAGAAGCCGAAGACCACCTCGACAGCTCCCAAGACCACAACGGCGCCCAAGGCCACGACGGCCCCCAAGGCTACCTCGACGGCGCCGAAGGCGACCAAGCCGCGCGAGACCACGGCTGACCCCAATAGCGTTGATCCGATTGGTGACGCCCTTGATGCCCTCGGGCGCTCCCGAGGTCGGAGTGCGCCGGCTCGCTCGAAGCTTAACGATTCTGACTCCGAGGATGCCCTCGACCATCTCGCTCAGGTGATCGCGGGCGATAGTGGTGAAGGCGATGATCTCGGCGATCCGAATAATCCCCGTCGGCGGAGACGGCGCCGCGGTGGGCGGAAACGTCGGCGTGATGGTGGGCCAGAGGATGGCCTCGAAGATGGCGAAGAGGTCGATGAAGACGACGATGCCGAAGATGATCCCGGTGAAGCCGAGGACACTGGCGGTGAGCCAACCGAAGAAGCGGCCAAACATCGTCGGCGTCGGCGTCGGCGCCGCGGTGAGGAGACTGATGGTCCCGCCGATGGTGACACCGAAGTCGTAGTCAAGGTCCGCGAGCCGCGGGCTGCCACCAACAACCGCTCCAAGGACACCGCTGTTACTGGCATCGATGGCTCGACCCGGCTAGAAGCCAAGAAACTGCGTCGCCGAGAAGGCCGAGCCGCCTCGCGTCGCCGGGCACCGATCCTCTCCGAAGCCGAGTTCCTCGCCCGCCGCGAATCCGTCCAACGCAAGATGCTGATCCGTCAGCGTGAGGATTATTCGCAGATTGCCGTGATCGAAGATGGTGTCCTAGTGGAACACTATGTCGATCGGGCGTCGGCAGCCTCCTTGATCGGGAATATCTATCTCGGTAAGGTCCAAAATGTCCTGCCCGGTATGGAAGCGGCCTTCATTGATATCGGACGCGGGCGTAATGCCGTGCTCTACGCCGGCGAGGTCGATTGGGATTCGGCCGGCGAACAAGGCCAGAATCGCAAGATCGAAGATGTCTTCACGGCCGGTCAACTAACGGTGGTCCAGGTGTCGAAGGACCCGGTCGGGGCGAAGGGGGCGCGCTTGACCTCCCATGTCTCGATTCCCGGACGCTATGTTGTCTACGCGCCGAAAGGTCATATCTCAGGGATTTCGCGCAAGTTGAGCGACCACGAACGCGGTCGCTTAAAGTCCATCCTCGATTCCTTGGTTGATGCCTCGGCGTCGGTGGTGATTCGGACTGCCGCCGAAGGGGCCTCCGAAGATGAACTGGTGCGCGATGTCAGCCGATTGAAAGCCCAATGGGAGGTTATCGAGAAGAAGACGGCCTCCAAGCAAGCCCCTCAACTGCTTTACGCGGAACCAGACTTGACGATGCGGATTGTGCGTGATCTGTTCACCGAGGATTTCTCCTCCCTGATCGTCGATGGTCACGGCGGGATCGATGACGCCTTCGACACCGTGGGGGCCTATGCCAAACATGTCGCTCCCCATCTGGTCGAGCGGATTGAACGCTGGGATCGCAACAGTCAAGGTGACCTCTTCGCCCAGTATCGGATCGACGAGCAGATCGCCAAGGCCTTGGATCGTAAGGTCCATCTGCCTTCCGGTGGTTCGCTGGTGATTGATCGGACCGAAGCGATGACCGTTGTCGACGTCAACACCGGTCGGTTCACCGGTTCGGGTGGGAATCTCGAAGCGACTGTCACCTCCAACAACCTGGAAGCCGCCGAAGAGATCGTCCGGCAACTCCGCCTACGCGATATCGGCGGGATTATCATCATAGACTTCATCGACATGGTCTTACCGTCCAACCGGGAGCTGTTATTGCGCCGTTTGGTGGAGTGCCTAGGACGGGATCGAACCCGGCATCAGGTCTCGGAGGTGACCTCACTCGGGCTGGTTCAGCTAACGCGGAAGAAGGTTGGGACTGGGCTGTCGGAAGCCTTCACCAAAGGCTGCGAAACCTGTGATGGGCTCGGGCAACTGCGTTTTGAGGAACCAGTTGAGACTCAGGTCGCCGCTGATGGCGGCGAGCGCCACACACCGCGCCGCTCTCGTCGACGCGGTTAAGGGACGAACAGCCCTAGGCCCACAATGAGGCCCGCCCCCTTAGACGTTGTCCATTAGAGAGCGGCGGCGAGGGCTTTGACCTTGTCGCCTTTGGCTTGGGCTTGCTGGCGCAAGGTGGACTGGAAATCAATGACTTGTTGACGCATGGTGTCGTCGGTGGCGGCGAGGATGCGGGCCGCCAGTAAGCCAGCATTGCGTCCAGCGCCAACACCGACGGTGGCGACGGGAACGCCGGGGGGCATCTGGACGATCGACAGCAAGGAGTCCAGGCCATCGAGGGTTTGCAGGGGCACGGGCACACCGATGACGGGCAGCGGGGTGACGGCAGCGAGCACGCCAGGCAGGTGGGCGGCACCGCCAGCACCAGCGATAATGACGCGGATACCGCGTTCGTGGGCGGCGCGACCGTAAGCGATGGTGTCGTCGGGCATCCGGTGGGCGGAGATCGCATTGGCTTCGAAGGGAATGCCGAATTCTTGGAGGGCTTTGGCGGCTTCGACCATGATCGGCCAATCGGAGTCCGATCCCATCAGGATGGCAACCAGGGGTGTTTCAGTCATTTTGACCCTTCCTTCTCAAGGCGAGGTCGGCTCGCCCGCTTCGAAACATTATGCTTAGCCTATGACAATGTCTACCGCTCTGCTAACTGATCAATATGAAATCACGATGGTGCGGGCCGCTCTGCTCGCCGGCACGGCTAACCGGAAATCGGTTTTTGAGCTCTTTGCCCGACGCTTGCCCTCGGGGCGGCGATATGGGGTGGTCGCTGGTGTCGGGCGAGCCTTGGAGGCGATCGCCGACTTCCGGTTCACTGACGCTGAGTTGAGCTTCTTAGAAGAGCGCCAGATTGTTGATGGGCCGACGGCCGACTACCTCGCCAACTACCGTTTTACCGGGTCGATGTGGGGTTACGGCGAAGGGGAACTCTATTTCCCAGGCTCGCCGTTATTGGTCGTCGAGGGCACCTTTGCCGAAGCGGTGCTGCTGGAAACCGTACTCCTGTCAATCTATAACTATGACTCGGCGGTGGCCTCGGCCGCCTCTCGGATGACCATGATGGCCGAAGACCGGCCTTGTATTGAGATGGGATCACGGCGGATCACCGAGTATGGTGCAGTAGCGGCGGCGCGGGCCGCCTATATCGCCGGGTTTGCGTCGACCTCAAACTTGGAGGCCGGACGCCGCTATGGCGTGCCGACCTCGGGCACAGCCGCCCACTCCTTCTCCTTGCTCCACGACACTGAGGAGGAAGCCTTCCGCGCTCAGATCGCGGCGTTGGGGGAGAATACAACCCTGCTGGTTGATACCTATGATATTGCGGCAGCGGTCCGAACAGGGGTCAGACTAACCGAAGGTAAGCTCGGAGCCGTCCGGATCGACTCCGGTGATCTGACCGTGACGGCACGCGAGGTTCGGGCTTTGCTTGACGACTTGGGGGCAACCGAGACGCGGATTATCGTCACCTCCGATCTTGATGAATGGCAGTTGGCGGCCCTAGCCGGTGCTCCGGTCAACGGCTATGGGGTCGGCACTTCGCTTGTGACGGGCTCGGGAGCGCCGACCTGCTCGATGGTTTACAAGCTAGTGGCGCGGGCAACCGGCTCCGAGGGGACACTGGCCCCGGTCGCCAAGATGTCGACCTCCAAGACCACCATTGGTGGGCGCAAGCATGCCGTACGACGGTTGGACGTCAAAGATATCGCCGAAGCGGAACTAGTCGGGATCAATCTGCCACCGGTTGCCGACTACAATGATCGCCCGTTATTGCGCCAGTTGGTTGACCACGGCGAGATCGTGGGCAGTGAGTCGCTGAGCGCGGCGCGCGCCCGCCATGAAGCCGCCCGGGGCGAACTGCCGCGCGATGGCTACAAGATGAGTCGCGGCGAACCAGCGATCCCGACCTACTTCCTCGATGACGAAGGCAAGATCCTGCCCGCCTCCTATGGTTCCTAGGCGCGCCGATTCGACCGGAGGCCGCGGAATCGAAGATACTTGGAGTATGCCAAACAGGGGTCGCGATGCCAAGTTCGTATGATGCCAGCAGTCGTAGTCAGGTCGCGAAGACGCGACGCGGCTATGGGCTATTGGGTTTGGGCCTGCTCTTTCCGGGCTCGGCCCAGGTCCTGCAGGGTAATCGATCGCTTGGTCAGTTTGCCCTGAAACTTTGGATCTGTCTGGTTATCTTGGTTTTGATTGTGGTCGGATTGACCGTCGCTTTCCGAACGGCGATGCTAGGTTTCCTCGGTAACAGCTGGCTGCTACGAGGGCTAGCGATTGCGGTGTTTGCAATTGGCGCCTTCTGGGTCTTACTGGCCTTGAATACCGTTTGGATTGCTCGGCCCCAGGAAATGGGAGCCGTCCGCGGCGTGACCTTTTCGGTGATTGCTTTAGCGCTGGTGGTAGGGATGGCTTTTGGGACGATCTGGGTGGGCCAGGCCCTCTGGACCAGCGGTGAAGCCTTGGGCACGATCTTTAGTGGCGGTGGTGACACCAAGAAGAAAGCCGGTCGCTACAATATCCTGCTACTGGGGTCCGATGCGGGGCCGGATCGGTGGGGGACCCGTCCGGATTCGATTAACGTCATCAGTGTCGATGCGGATACCGGGCGAGCGGTGGTCATCGGTCTGCCGCGCAATCTAGAGGATGTGCCCTTCCCGACCTCCTCACCCCTACACGCGATCTATCCCGATGGCTACTGGTGTGAGTCGGAGGAGTGCATGCTCAATGCCATTTACACCCTGGGTTGGGAGCATGAAGACCTCTATCCGGGGGTGGATGATCCGGGCATGCAGGCCACCATTGAAGCGGTCAGTGAGGCGACCGGGTTGGCGCTCAACTACTACGTCTTTATGGATATGCAGGGGTTTGTTGACCTGATTGATGCCTTGGGTGGTCTGACGATCACGATTCACGAGCCAATTTTGTTACATGCCGAAGAGGATGTCTGGTTGGAAGCCGGGGAGAACCAACACCTTAATGGTTATTACACCTTGTGGTTTGCCCGAGCCCGGGCGAGTGATTCGGATTACCAGCGGATGGCCCGCCAGCGTTGCATCATGGCGGCGGCGCTCAAGCAGCTTAATCCGGCGAATATCGCCAACTCCTTTACCGATCTCGCCAAGGCCTCCGGTAAGGCGGTGAAAACCTCGATTCCGGCTTCTCAGATCAATCGTCTGGTGGATATCGCTCTCAAGTCCAAGGCCTTACCGCTCCAATCAATCGCCTTCACACCGCCCCTGATTGACCCGGCAGAGCCCGATTTCGACTTTATCCGCTCGACGATTGCCGCCACGATTGCCGCCTCCGAGGCTCTCGACAAACCGGGTTCTGGTTCGACAACCCCGAGTGGGGGTCCAGATGATCCAGGCGATCCAGACGATCAGCCCCAGGCGCCGAGCACCCCAAATGTCACCGACGACGTCGCCCAGGTCTGTTCGGTTGGCTAACGACCAGGACTGCGGACTGCGCGCGATCTTGCCCGCCGCGGTAGCGGTGGTTGAGACCAGGGTTGACGTCAGCGAAGATGCGCTTTGGCCCGAGGAGCGTCGCGGGTTGGAGGGCGTTCCCACCCCCCGTCGCCTGCAGTACGCGACAGTGAGGCACTGTGCCCGCCAAGGGCTGGCCTTACTCGGTCTGCCCCCGAGCGCGATACCATCACGGCCTGGTAAGGCACCAATCTGGCCCGAGGGGGTGATTGGGTCGATGACCCACTGCCACGGTTATCGGGCGGCGGTCGTCGCTCGGGCTGGCCCCTTGCGTACGATCGGTATTGACGCGGAACCGGCCCAAGCCTTACCGGCGAAAGTCTTGGCGCGGATTGCCTTGCCCGCTGAACTAGTGGCGGTGACCGAGTTGGCGGCGACCGATCCCACCACGGCCTTTGATCGGGTCTTGTTTTGTGCCAAGGAGGCGGTCTTCAAGGCCTGGTATCCACTGACCC
>JAIRKB010000022.1 GCA_031260385.1 Propionibacteriaceae bacterium
CCTGGGGGTCAGCAGGGGCGTGTTTGGTGTGGGGAGTCCGGGCGTCGGACTGGTTGGTGTGGGGATTGCCGGTGGCGGGAGGGGGTGGGTTGGGTCGATCGGTGGGTAAGCCTGGGCTGGTGGGGCATCCCAGGTGAAATCAGGCCCTGAAAAGTTGTCGTCGGTCATGATTCTCTCTTAGCACTTAGCAACGCACGGCGCGGCGTTTGAAGCCGAGTCGGCCCTTATCGATGGCTTTTTGGATGGCCACGCTAGCCAGCGGCAGGGCACAGGTGCCCTTGGCGGCCGCGATGTGGACTTCGCCAATCGCTTGGGCGGCCGCGTTGGCTGGTTCGTGGGTAGGGATGTACGAGAGGGCAGCCGCAATGACAAAGTTGTTCATGGTGTAGCGGACGCGATCGGGTTGGGTATGGATGGTGGTGACCACTCGCTCCAGCAGACTCTCAATGGCGGCTTGGTCGAAGTAACTATCTGGTCGCCACCCGAGCAGCCATTCATAACAAGCCCAACCAGCGGCGGCGCGGAACTCTTCGGTGGAATCGATCCAGCGGTTAGCGACCGGTATCGCGCAATCCGCTTCGGCGAGGGTCACCGAGACGATCCATTCGCCGACCATCGCGCAGTAGGCCCCATCCATCCACCGCTCAAAATCCGCTTCGGTCATCTTCGTTGGTTCAGCGATCATCCCAGCAAAATACATGGCGTCAAAGTTGCCGGTTGCGAACAACTGATCGGCGAGTTCCTGGTTCAGCCCCACCCGCTTCAGCAGCGGTTTCATCGACCCGATCGTCACCCCAAAAACCGGCTCCCGGACCCCCTGACCAAGATAACGCAGCCGATGCCGCTCATTCCCCAAGGCCTCCAACTCGGCCATGATTTCTGTCAATGTCACCGTCGTACCCCCTCTTGCTAGAGCGCCCAAACAAGTTTGACCTTATCAGCCTGTCCCTGGTTCGTCACCGCGGGCACAATTAACTAGGGTTAGCTAGCGCTATCCCTCAACACGATCGGCGTTAGACTTCCACAATCTTGGCGCCGTCGGCGGCCCGCTGGACCGCATCACAGCCCTTGATCGCCGAGGCCTTGGTCTCGTAATCCTCGCCGACGGCCACGATCTGTCCATTGGCTGCCTTCAGCCGAAAGCGCCACTTCTTGGCCTTGTCTTGGTAAATCTCGAATGTGCCTGCCATTGCAGATCCTTTCCAGCGGGTAACTAGCAATTAGTCTACTCCCAGCTCGGGTGATCACGGTGTCAGTCTAGACGGTCTGGGAGCGGGTGGCGTCGGTTTCCGAACCGTGCTCGGCGACTGCCTAGCCGTATGCGATTTTACATATGCTGACGATATAGCTTGATCTTCTAGGATGGGATCATGCGCGTGTTGGTCGTTGAAGACGAGTTATTTCTAGCGGAGGCGATCCGTGATGGTTTGCGCCTGGAGGCGATCGCCGCCGACCTCGCAGGGGATGGGAATACCGCCTTGGAGTTGCTCAGCTACAACGCCTATGACATCGCCGTGCTTGATCGGGACATTCCGGGGCCGTCTGGTGACGAGATCGCGGAATCGATTGTCGCTGCCGGGACTGGTCTGCCGATCTTGATGCTCACGGCTGCCGATCGGCTCGATGACAAGGCATCCGGGTTTGAGCTTGGTGCCGACGACTATCTCACCAAACCCTTCGAAATGCGCGAACTCGTTTTGCGATTGCGGGCCCTCGATCGGCGGCGGGGACGGGCTCGACCGCCGGTCGTGGAGTTGGCGGGCTTACGGCTCGATCCTTTCCGGCGCGAGGTCTATCGCGATGGCCGGTACGTCGCCTTAACCCGTAAGCAGTTCGCCGTCCTTGAGATCTTGGTGGAGGCGGGCGGTGGGGTCATCTCGGCTGAGGATCTTCTAGAGCGAGCTTGGGATGAGAATGCTGACCCTTTCACTAATGCCGTACGAATCACGGTGTCCGCTCTGCGGAAACGCCTTGGTGAGCCCTGGCTGATCGTCACTGTGCCGGGGGCCGGTTACCGGATCGACGCTGGGGGTAGTGATGCCTAGGCCACCGGGGTTGAGCGTCAGGATGAAGCTCACGCTCAGTTACGCCGGGTTTCTGGTTCTGGCTGGCACGGTGTTGTTCATTATCGAGGCGGCGATCCTGCTTAATTATCAGCCTCCGGGGATGATCCGTTACCCAGGGCAGGGGATTGGGCGGGAACTGTTCAAACAGGTTGCCTTAGCGGCCGCCGTGGTGGCGATCATCCTGGTGGTGTTTGGTCTCGTCGGCGGCTGGTTCTTGGCCGGTCGGATGCTGGCCCCCTTGACTCGGATTACCCAGGCTGCTCGGACGGCTGCGACCGGCTCCTTGTCGCATCGAGTGGCCTTAGCCGGCCCTAGCGACGAGTTTCGAGAGCTCGCTGATGCTTTTGACACAATGCTCGCCCGCCTCGAAGCCCATGTCGGCGAGCAGCGGCGGTTCGCGGCTAATGCCTCCCACGAGTTGCGGACCCCCTTGGCGATCACCCGGTCGCTACTCGAGGTCGCGCTCAGTGACCCAGACCACGATTCGTACGAACTGGAAGCGCGGTTGCGGGCGGTCAATGCCCGCGCGATCGAACTGACGGAAGCCTTGCTGATGCTGAGTCGGGCCGAGCAGCGCTCTTTCACTGCGGAGTGGGTTGACCTATCGCTGGTCGCAGAAGAAGCGGTGGAGACCCTGCTGCCGGTCGCCGAGGCTCGTGGCATCATGATTACTGTCGGTGGGGATATCGCCTCGACGGTCGGCTCAAAGGCGCTGCTCACGCAAATGACGATGAACCTGCTGCACAATGCGATCGTTCACAACCTTGCTGACGGCGGTCGAGTGTGGATCCAGACGACCCTTCAGCCTCGCAGTGTTGAGTTGCTGGTTGAGAACACCGGCGAGGTCGTGGCGGCGGGGATCATCCCCACCCTCACCGAGCCTTTCCAACGTGGCCAAGCGCGGGTGCGGACCGACCATGCCGGGGTTGGACTCGGTCTGGCGATCGTCAAGTCCATCATCCAGGCCCACAATGCCGATCTCACCCTCGTGCCTCGTTCCGACGGCGGGCTGATTGTACGAGCTACCTTCCCCATTCCATCTTTATGATTCTTCGAGCGACTTGAATTCCGTCCGCAGCGCGGACGCAATTGGATACCGTGTCCACGGGTTACGAGCGAAGCGAGGAAGCGGGGGTGAGAGGGTCGTCCTACTGACGTTACCTCGCAAGGTTACGCCCCAAGATGTGCCTGTTGCGAAATGCCACGCTTGCGAGGATGGCGCGGGCGGGATGAGATTCGGTGCCCAGATATTGTGGTCGTATTGGACATACGACGCAATATCTGGGTGCCGAAGATCGCCCGATCCGTGTCCGCCGCAGCTGCGTGTCATTTCGCAACAGGCACATGATGCGGCCTAATCTCGCACGTTAACGGGTAATCGGGCTCTGGCCGGGTGTGGTAAACGGGAGAATCAGCTTAACTGGCATCCACCTAAGCCCATAACCAACCCTTTCAAGCAGAAAAGTCTCTCCTTCCCGGAAACGCTTGTGGTTCACCTGCCTACATGAAAGCCGCGGATAACCATATGAACCGCGGGGTCTGGGGTGGCGGTCTCCACCCCAGCCGTACGTGAAGTCAGGTGAGGTGACGGTGATCTTTAGCCATTTCCGTGCTCAAACTGGGAGGCCGTTCGCTTATGTCTGAAGATGTCGGTTTTGCCTGCGATTTTAGGGTGATCTTCAGCCATTCTCGTCGTACGGCAGGAAATGGTTGCGGTCGTGGCTAGAGATCACCATGAGTACGGATATGAGTCCAAGCAGATATTGGGCTGATCGAGGTGAGAGCCCGCTAGAGTCCGAAGAGAGGGTTTGACCGCTCTTCGGATTCTAGCGGGGTGTGGGGTTGGTTTTAGAGGTTAAGATTTCGGGTTTGTGTTCATAGTTCGCCCTCATGCCCATGACTGCTTATCTCGGCTGATAGTGGGTTGTGTCAAGGGTCGTCCGGGACGGGCGACCACGTAGTGGCTGAAAGCCCTTGACACGGCCTGGTATCGGCCCATCATTGTTTACTTTGGGCATGAGGGTGGCCCTGGTTGGGAGCCCGTTTTGATCTATTGGACGACGATGGAGTTGAGGATACGCCAGTTGGGTTTCCCTGCGTAGAGTAGGGCCCGGATCCGATAGTTGTCGAAGTTCCGGAACCCGAATCCGATACGTTTGATGCGTTTGATCAGGTTGTTTAATGCTTCAGTGGGTCCGTTACTGATCCGGGCTAGATGGTAGTTACAGATCTTGTCGAACCACTTGTTGAGGGTGCGGGCGAGTTTACGGATCTCTGGTGGCATGGCCGGGCGCGTGCAGTGTTCGTATAGATCGGTGAGGATCGCTCGGGCGGTGACCGGGTTGGTTTCCCTATAGAAGTCTCTAAGGCGTTCTTTGACCCGATAGGCGAGCGCGACTTCCATGTTCGGGTCACCCAACTGGAGTAGAGATTCCAGGCGCTGGGTCGCAGTCTCACTGAGGTGTTCTTCGCCAGTTAACAGCACTCGGCGTATCCGATACAGCGGATCATCACGACGCCCGCGGTGCCCGGTTTGTTGCTGTTGGACTCGGCGACGTACTTGGTCCAGGGTTTTGTTAGCCAGGCTGACGACGTGGAAAGAGTCAACCACTTGAGCGGCTCTTGGCAGGATCACTGTGTAAACCGCCGCATAAGTGTTGGACATGTCCAAAGCCCCATATCGGATTCGTTGTTTCCAATTTTCGCTTTGCGAGTTAAGGAATCGGGCCACATCTGTGAAACGACGTGTTGGGAGAATGTCAATGATTTGGTGATGATCCACATCCGCAACCGTGGTCGCATAGCTAGTGTTTTCCCCAGTCAAACGCACGAACCTGGTTTCGTCCAGTCCGATCGCTGTAGTCCTGGTTAACCGTTTCTTATCGGCTGCCAGTAACGCGGCCCCATACAAAGTAACCACATCATTGATCGTATGCCAGTCACACGCCAACTCGTTCGCGACCTCGGAGACCGTTCTACCACCACCAACCTGACGGGTCGCCCACTTCGCAGCCCGCGTGGTCAATAAACAATTCTTTGCTGCGATCCGGTGATCCTGGACCACAAACGACCCACCAGAACAGTCCAGATCGACACAAACCATACGATGCTTACGCCACCCAAGCCGCATCGGCTGACCATACACCGGCAAATCAACATACCTCACCAAAGGGCGTTCCTTGACCCGGGTCGGCCCACCACATACCGGACAAGCCACATCACCAATCATCAACTCGATAACTAGATCAACCTCTTTCACCCGCCGCTCGTAACGTAACACTCGAACACTCTTCAACCCGACCAGAGCCCGCAAAATTTCGGTAGAATCAGTCACCACGAAGGTGCTTTTTGGTTGTTTCTTCACAACTCAATCTTGAAGCACCTTCGCCCACTCCACCCGGATACACCCCACGACACGACCCCGCTCAAATCCGAAGCGCC
>JAIRKB010000056.1 GCA_031260385.1 Propionibacteriaceae bacterium
GATGGTGCATCGTATCCCCACCATTTGCCGTTATCAGTCATGTCCCCGACTCCCTTATTGGTTGCTTAGGCGTCCCCAGCGTCCGCTGGTTCTATGGTACTGGCTGCTGGTTGGTCGAGGAGTAGACGATGGCGGCTCGCATATTCGGCTTCGGTACTTACGTCAATAATCAACCGGGCCATCGACATCCTCTCATAGCGTCTATGTTGTGTAGGCAGTATAGAATGAACCCGGGTTTCGGTCGACCTTGAAGGGAGTGCCATGGACTGGTGGACTACGATCGCCGTTCTTGCCGGGATTGTCCTTGTCGTGACGGTGGGGTTGCTGCGGCGCGCCGGAGTGGTCTGGGCGACCTGGATCTTACTTGGGGTGCTCATAATCGGCGCCGTCTTGATCTACCGCTTCGGCGGTGATACCTCCGCCTGGTTCACCTTCGTACTCACGGTAATGACCGGCGCCCTGATCCTCGCCTTCCTCCAAGCGCTCCGCCGCCGCCGCGAACAAAAGGCCGACAACCCCGACTCCTAGCGGAAAAGGCCTTGTCAGCTCCCGTATGCGAGGATTTACTCAACGTACTGAGTTAATTTACTCAAGACGTTGAGTAAAAATACTCAGGACACTGAGTAAACAACCCTTAGCGGGATTTGCGCTTGAGGAGGCCGCCTCGGCGGCGGGGGGGTTCGTCGGGATCGAGTTCGGCGGGGGGAACGTCTTCGGGGGCGGTGTCGCGCAGGGCTTGGATCTCGTCTTCTTCTTGTTCGTCGCGGGCGAATTGTTCGGCGTCTTCAGCTTGTTTCAAGGCGACGTTGCGGGCGTAGTCGTCGAGGGTGGGCATCGAGTAAGCCCGGGCGGTGGTGTTGTAGAGTTCGGCGATATTGCGGCGCAGGCGGTCGGCGAACTCGGGGGCGGTTTCGTCGGGGAGAGCGACGAGGGGGTGGCCGATGACGACGTGGATGGGGGGGCGGTTGGTCGGCGGCAAAGAGCGGGTGTAGGGCCAGGCGGCGTAGGCGCCGACTAGGGCCATGGGAATGCAGGGCACACCGCGCGAGATTGCTAGGGCGGCGACACCGGGTTTGAAGGGGCCAAGGGCCCCGGTCCGACTGCGCGTACCCTCCGGAAAGATCAGCAGCGGAATCCCGGCTTCGAGCAGACGACCGGTCAGACCCTTGTGGGTCCGACCACCCTTGCGTTCGACCGGATAGGCATTAAACAGCAACGACGTCCCTAAGGCCTTGAGCTTCTTGTCGAAGAAATAGTCCGCCGCCGCGCCGGTGGCGACGTGCCGGGATAGCCGCCGGGGCAAGGCCCCCAGGATCAGGGAGGCATCAAGGTGAGAGGAATGGTTCGAGGTGACGATGAACGGTTCCTCGACATTGTCTAGCCGCTCGCGACCGTGAACCTCGACCCGGCACATCGACCAGACTGAGGACTTCAGGACCACGTCTTGACCGAGAAAGCGAATCCCGGACTTGACCATTGACCGGTAGGATCGCGGATCGTTGGTCGCGGAGGTCTTGGACATTACTCCCTCGATTTCGTTAGGGCGCGTGACACCTTGCGAATCACCGAACGCGGGGCGAGATGGGCGAGCCCGACCATGAAAGCCCAACGTTTGGTTGGCACCGACAATACTTTACCGCGTTCGAGGTCCCGACAGGACTGCCTGACGAGACGATCAACGTCAATCCAGACAATATCCGGCAGATTGTGGGCTTTCACCCCACCCCGGGAGTGGAATTCGGTCTTCACCCAACCCGGCAGGACGGCGGTCACCTTCACGCCCGAACCGCGTAGTTCATTGGACAGACCTTCAGTGTAGATCGCCACCCAGGCCTTGATCGCCGAATAGTTTCCGGTGGTGATCGCCGCCGACGAGGAAGCGACATTGAGGATCGCCCCTTGGCCGCGCGCTTTCATGGCCCGAGCCGCCGCTCCGCCGAGGATTAGTACGGCTAGGCACATCACGTCAAGGGCGCGCTCGTGCAACGCGATATCGCGGTCCAGCAGGGAGGCATGGACCGCGAAACCGGCGTTATTGACCAACAGATCGATCGGGCGCTCCGGATCCTCCAGGCGCTCTGCCAGGGCTAGAACGTCCTCACGGCAAGCCAGATCGGCCCGGATCACCTCAACGGCAATCCCGTACATCTCGGTGAACCGTTCGGCAACCGCCAACAGCCCCGCTTCATCTCGCGAAGCCAAAACCAGATCGTAGCCCTGAGCCGCCAAGTGTTTGGCAAAGGCGTGACCAATGCCGACCGTACCCCCCGTAATAAGGGCTGTGCTCATGGGCGGATCACCTTGTAGGTCTCGCGCGCCATCGCCAGCTCTTCATTGGTCGGCACCACCAGAACGCTAACCGTAGAATCAGCCGTCGAGATCACCCGCGGATCGCCACTGCGCACACGATTGATGCTCTCATCAAGGCGGAGCCCAAAACCAGCCAGCCGCTCAACAATCCCGGTTCGAATCCATTCGGCGTTTTCGCCGACCCCAGCGGTGAAGATCAGCTGATCGGTCCGCCCTAGCAAGGCCATGTAGGAACCGATGTAGGCGACGAGGCGATGGAGATAGATATCGATCGCCAGCTTGGAATCCTCGTCACCGGCTTCGGTCTTGGCGAGGATATCGCGGAAATCGGAGGCCCCCTCATTGAGCCCAGACATCCCCGATTGCTTGTTCAGCAGGTCGTCAACGGCCTGGGAATCCATGCCTGCCACCCGCGCGAGATAAGCGAAGACCCCGGGGTCAACATCGCCGGAGCGGGTGCCCATCACCAGACCTTGGAGTGGGGTCAGCCCCATCGAGGTGTCAACGGCGATGCCACCTTTGATCGCGGAGATCGACGCCCCATTGCCGAGATGGCAGATGATCTGATTGGTATCAGCCAGCTCGCGCCCGGCGAAAGCCGCCGCCGTCTTGGAGACGTACGAATGGGAGGTGCCGTGGAAACCATACTTCCGAATCCCATATTTGCGGGCTACCTCGGTGTTGATGGCGTAGGTGTAAGCCTCAGCAGGTAGGGTCGAGAAGAAAGCGGTGTCGAAGACGGCGACGTGGGGAACATTAGGCAGGATCTTTTGCGCGGCCTTGATCCCAGCGACCCCCGGCGGGTTGTGCAGGGGAGCGAGACCGGCTAGGTCAGTCATGCCTTGGGTGACGGCCTCGGAGATCAGGACCGGTTCGCGGAAGAGTTCGCCACCGTGAACGGCTCGATGGCCGACAGCGACGACAGAGTCGAGCGGTGGGCCCCAGGTTTCGAAGACCTTGGTGATCAGGGCGAGGGCGGCGGTGTGGTCGGGGAGCGCCTCCTCGATGACGTGCTTATCATCGCCGGTCTTATGGGCGATCACGGAATCGGGGAGCCCGATCTTCTCGACGAGGCCGGTCGCTAGCACGGTCTCGGAGTCAACATCGATCACCTGATATTTGACCGATGAAGAACCGCAGTTGAGGACGAGGATTGGGGTTGACACGTTTTCCTCCTTCAGGTCGCAAGTCGTCAGCTTCTGATTCTAGCCCCTCGCTGGCTTCGTGCTTGCACCCGACCAATGGCGGTAATTAGTTCCAGATTGCCGTATGCTGGTCGGCTCATATTTTGGACTTAGGAGTACGATAGTGTGAGATGTCCGTTAGTACTAGGCACCGTGGTGGTGTCATGCATCGACACTTGACGTTGGTGTGCAAACAGTACTTATTCACACTTGTCGAGGAGACACCATGAAACGACACCTGCTGTCAGGTCTTGTGGCCGTTGCTGCCCTCAGCCTGGCCCTAACAGGTTGCGCTGGCACTGATAAATCTGAGGATCCGGGGGCGGATCCCACCGATTCCAAAACTACATACACCATTGGCATAGCGACCTATGTCTCCCATCCGGCCCTTCAGGCGGTTCAGGATGGGTTCGAGGAGGTCCTCAAGGAAGAGGGCATTAGCTACACCGTCGTCAGCCAGAATGGCCTTGGCGATCCGGCTAACTCCGCGACGATCGCCAACGCCTTTGCCGCTGATCAGTCCCTGGACTTGATCCTGGCGATCACAACCCCGATCGCGCTGGCGATGGCGACTGCCGAGCAGGATCGTCCGATCCTCTTCTCTGCGGTCACCGATCCTGTGGAAGTTGGGCTCGTACCCTCCTGGGATCAGGCCGGTTTCAATGTCACGGGGACCTCGGACCTCAACCCAGACGCCCGTCCGGTGGCGCTGGTTAAGGAAGCAATGCCTGATGTCAAGACCATCGGCGTGCTCTACTCCTCCTCCGAAGCCAACTCCCTAATCCAGCTGCGGGCCTATGAAGCCGAAGCCG
>JAIRKB010000078.1 GCA_031260385.1 Propionibacteriaceae bacterium
GGCTAGCGCCGCGGCGAGCACACCAGCGAGGATGGCACCGACCACCGGAATGAAGGCCGTTATGAAGGTGAAGGCCAGTAAGGCGAAGGGCATCGGGACTTTCAGGATCACCGCCCCAATGAAGATCCCCACGGCGTCTGCCGCCGCCACGATGACCTGAGCCCGCATATAGGATTGCAAGGCCTGCCAGCCTGACAAGGCGGCTTTATCCGTACGTTCCCGGTAGCTCTGCGGCAGGATCTTGACGATGGTCGTCCAGATCGTCCGCCCACCAGCCAAGAAGAAGAAGGTCGACAAGAGCGTGATCGCTAGACCAGCGATAAACCGGCCAGCGCTGACCCCAGCTTGGGCCGCCCAGATCGCGATCTCCGAGGTCGAATCATTGACCCATGAGGAGACCTGGGAGATATACCCATTCAGGGTCGCCTCGTCGAGTTGCAGCGGACCGGATCCCAACCAGGCCAGAAAGGTGTGAGCGGCATCCACAAACTGTCCCGACAACTCCCCGAACTGGCTGCGGATATTAGCGCCAATCAACACGCCGATCCCCGCCACCAGCAAAAAGAGCACCCCCAAGCCCGCTAGGGCGGCGAGAAATGGGGGGCAGCCACGCTTGACCAACGGCTGCGATACGGGATAGAGCAAGGCGGTGAACAGTAGGGCAATGGCAACCGGCACGGAAATCGCTGAGAAGTAGGTCAACGCTAGCCAAACCACCGCTAAAGCCGCTCCGACGACCAGAGCCCGCCAGGCGTATTCTGAGGCAGTTTTCAACCCTGTTGGTACCGTGTTCCCCATATCGAGCCTCCTTGTTAACATCTAACTACAGAGCATATCAATAGCTCTTGACTCGCCTAGCTGACCGATAGATACTGGTAACACGTGTCGGGTTTGGGTAGGGCAGGGTAAGGCAAGTTTGCGTAGTTGATCCGCTAGCAAACACTTAGGCGCGATCAACCGGCATCCCCGCTGAGCCCTGATCTACCGATTGCTCGCGTCGCGAGCGGCCTCAGATAGGTGTGATGGCAAGGCGACAACGTCGAAGGCAGGCTGGACGCCTGTCGAGCGTTGTCAACGCAGCCAGAGCGCCTAGCTGAGTCCGCGTAGCAGCGATGAATCGGTAGATCAGGGCTGGGCCCAAGGCTCACCTTGACTGCAAAAGGAAGCTGCGAAAATGATCGATCTTTCAACTCTAGATAAGTGGTCACTAGGCAAATGCTTCGACCACAGTGTTCTCCCTAAGCAAACTAGGGAAGCTGACATCCGCGCCGGTTGCCGGGAGGCGGTCGCCTACAACTGTGCCGCCTTCTACTCGGCCTCCACCTATTGGACGCCTATCGTCGTCGAGGAGCTCGCTGGTACGGACGTACTGGTAGCCACCGGTATCGACTTCGCTTGGGGCGCCTCCCCCGCGGTCCTCAAGGCCGCCGAAACCGAATACGCCGTCAAGGTGGGCTGCCAAGCGGTTGACATTGTCATCAATGTTGGCGCCCTCAAGGACGGCCGCTATGACCTAATCACCGAAGAGCTAACGGTCTTCAAACAGGCCGCCGGACCAGCCTTGACCAAGGCGATCCTGGAGGTCTGTTTCCTAACCGATGACGAAATCGCCACCGCCTGCAAGATTGTCGCCGAAGTCGGCCTTGACTATGCCAAGACCTCTACCGGCCAGTTCGAAGGCCCGTCGATGAACCAGTTCCTGGTGATGAAGAAGACCCTAGAAGACACGCCAGTGAAACTAAAGGTCGCTGGCGTGAAGTTCCCCCGTCCCCAAAACGCTTATACCTTCATCCTGGCCGGCACCGATCTGATCGGCACCCGGGCGGCGGTGGAGATCATCGAGGCCCTCGACCAGATGCGGGCGATTGGCCTCGTCCCGGCTTATCGTGGGCCAGTTAATTAGAAAGGACTTTTACGTGAGTGACTATGTTATTGGTGTCGACGTCGGCACCACTGGCACAAAAGCCATGGTGTTTGCCCTAGACGGCACGATCCTCGGCAAAGGTTATCGGGAATATACCCTCGATGAACCGAAACCGAACTGGGTGGAGGTGAGCGCTAGTTTCGTCTTGCAGATCACCTTCGAAGCGATCAAGGAAGCCGTCACTGAATCGGCGCTCGATCCTGGATCGATCAAGGCGGTGTCCTTCTCGGTCAACCGCTCTAGTTTCTGCTTGATGGACGCGAACTTGGAGGTCATTGATGACAAGTTCTATATCTGGCTCGACTCCCGCGCCGAGTCCGTGATGGCGGAAATCAACGACAAGATTTCACCCCAGCGCCGCAATGAGATTACCGGCATGCCGGGTTACAACATCTTCGCCGCCGCCAAGTATTACTGGGTGAAGAAGAACGAACCTTCCACCTATGCCAAGACCAAGTTTTTCTCGACGGTTGGCAGCTATATTCTGCACGGTTTCGGATCCGATGAGTTCGTGGTCGAGATCTCCGACGGCACGGTTTCCGGCCTGATGGACGTCACCACCCTCGACTGGTCAACCGAGCTGGCTAGCGCCCTCGACTTCGACCTGGCCAAGTTCCCGCCGCTATGCAAACCTGGGGAGGTTGTCGGTACGATCGGTGAGACGATCGCCGCCAAGACCGGCCTAGCGATTGGTACGAAAATCGTCGCCGGTTCCGGTGATCAGCAACTGGCCGCAATGGGGGCCGGTGTGGTCAAGGATGGCGCCGCCTCCCTAACGATCGGCACCTTCGGCTTGCTCGCCGTCGGACTAGCCAAGCCCGACTTCTCCGCCCTGACTGGGATGATGATCCCCTCCTCACCAATCCTCGGCGTCTTTGAGGTTGAGGGCCCGCAAGTCTCGGGCGCCACCTGTTATCGCTGGGCGAGGGACACCCTCTGCGCAGCGGAGGTCGCCGAAGGTGAGGAACGAGGGGTTGATCCCTACATCTTGATGGAACAGAACTACATCACGCAGTCGGTCCCCGGCGCCAACGGGGTTATCTTCTATTCGGCGCTCTTCGGTTCCGGTTATCCGACCTGGGATACCAATGCCACCGGCATGTTCCTGGGCTTACGCAACACCCATACTAAAGCCGATATGATCCGTTCCGTCATGGAGGGAATCACGATCGAAGCCCGGCATATTCTGGATTCGATGCTCTCGGCGGGAGTCCAGATGGATGATGTCATCACCTTGACCGGTGGGGCGTCGAAGTCGCCAAGTTGGTGCCAGATTGTCGCGGACGTTTTTGGGCTCAAGATTCGGACCCTCGACGTGCCGGATGCCGCTGTCTTGGGCGCTGCCGGTCTAGCAGCCGTCGGGGCTGGGCTCTATGCTTCCGTCGACGAGGTGGTTGCCTCAATGGTGCGTTTCGACAAGATCTACGATCCCATCGCGGCCAATGTCGCGATCTACAACCAGACATTCCAGGCCTACAAGGCGGCGTATGCCGGGCTTAAGTCAACCGATGTCTTCACCCAACTACTCGAACTTCGACCGGCCGAGTGACCGGTAATCACCTAATAGAAAGGAACAATCGTGAAGAAGGCAATCCTATTGCCCCGCAAATTCATTCAAGGGCGCGGTGTCGCCGCCGAGGTTGGTGGCCTAGCGGCCAGCTTTGGAACCAAAGCCGTCGTCTTGTGGGGCCAGAAAGCCCGGGCGGCGGTTAACGAGGCGGTGCTGAGTTCCCTAGCGGCCGCCGGGGTCGAGGTCGTCGAGCTAGCATTCTGCGGTGAGACCACCAAGGCGGAGGCGCAGCGCGTTGCCGATGCCGCTCAAGGGGCCGCCGTCGTCATCGCCGCTGGTGGTGGCAAGTGCATTGATGCCGCCAAGGGTGGTGCGATTTTCGCCAAGCTGCCTTTCATTGTCTTGCCGACAGTGGCTTCGAATGACGCGCCGACCTCGGCCTGCACGGTTTGGTATGACGAGGCGGGGGTCTGCATTGGCTTCGATCTGTGGCCGGTTAACCCCGACTACATTCTCGTGGACACCGACGTGATCGCGGCAGCGCCCGTACGCCTATTCAAGGCTGGAATCGGCGATGCCCTAGCAACCTGGTACGAAGCGGATATCAACCGGCAGTCGCGGGCCGTCACCTGCTCGGGCGGGGTGGCCACCCTGACCGCGCTGGCCTTAGCGAAGCTTTCGCGCGACATCATCTTTGAGCACGGCTTAAAGGCGATCGCCGATGTCGAAGCCAATGTGGTGACCCCAGCGGTCAACGCGGTGGTCGAAGCGACCACCCTGTTGTCGGGGGTTGGCTGGGAGTCTGGCGGTTTGGCAACCGCTCATGCCTTGGCCAATGCCTTCCCCGCGCTACCCGAAACCCACGGGTTATTCCACGGCGAGAAGGTCTCCTTCGGCTTGGTCGCCCAGTTGTGCATCGATGATGACATTGATCCCGATCTGGTTGAAGATACGGTCGCCTTCCTGGTTCAGGCTGGGCTGCCCGTCTGCTTCGCTGATATGGGCATCGAAGGGGTTTCCGCTGACCGTCTGCTGGCTTTCGCTACCGATACGGCGGGCGAGGGTTCGTTTACGGGCAATCATCCTCGCGAAATCACCGGGCGTGATCTCTACGACGCCTTGGTTTCGGCTGATGTTCTCGGTAAGCGCATTAAAGCTGAGTTAGCGTAGGCCAACTTGGGGCTCCGCCGCGCGTCGCGAGGCTAGCGGCGGGGCCTTAATAAGCGAAACCATACGCCGCGATCACCACGCCCACAAAGAACCCAATCACCGGTGCGAGCACCCCGAAGACAATGCCGACGATGCCGAGGACCCGTCCGCGATTGGTCGCGGTCGCTATGATCGAGAGGACGAGCCCAGCAATGCCGACCAGCGTGGCCCCACCCATCATAGTTGCCCAACCACCAGAGGCATCACTTAGTAGGTAAGGGTCGTAGTAGTCGTAGTAATATCCGATGGAGTCAAAAAGGAGTCGGTAAAACCCATAGACGCCGATGGTGAAAACCACCATGCCGATAAGCACCAATCCCATACCGAGCATCCCGAATGTCCCGGCCTTCTTCGTCTGGTCCGGATAGACGGCTACCGGCACGTACACCGGGGTCTGGACATAGGAAACGTATCCTGGGGTCTGATAGGACGCAGGGTAGGGATCCTGAACCGGTGCATAGCCCGGCGGCAGATAGCCGTTTGGACCCTGGTAAGGACTTTGCCCATAGTATGGCTGCGTCATCCTCCCATCATAGGTCATAGTCGTCAGCGTGCTTGATCGTTTCACTAGTAGGTATGATTGGCTACACGGGACGACTACGTTGAACATGGGAGGATCATGAAGAAATTTCTTGCTGGGGTGGGGAACCTAGTGAAAAGAATCCAATACAACTCTCCAGTGATGCTGACCTACGCCCTACTTTCCTTCATCGTTCTGATTATCGGCACGGTCACCGGCGGAGCCTCCAACCGCCTGCTGTTTAGCGTCTATAAGTCATCGTGGGCCGACCCACTGGGCTACATTCGATTGTTTGGCCATGCGCTCGGTCACGCGAACTGGGCCCACTACGCTGGTAACTTCCTGTTGATCCTGATGGTCGGACCGCTGCTCGAAGAGAAATACCGCTCCAAGATCATGTTGCTAGTGATCGCCGGTATTGCCCTAGTTGAAGGTCTATTTTTCGCCATCTTCCTCAATGTCGGTGTGATGGGGGCTAGTGGGGTCGTCTTCGGCCTCATCTTGCTCAGCTCGTTCGTTAACTACGAAAAAGGCCGCATCCCCCTAACCCTCGTCCTGGCGATCGCCATCTACGTCGGCAAAGAGTTTTTCCTCGAAGCCAGCGAAGCGGTCACCAACACAACCTCCGGGATCTCCCACATCGCCCACATCATCGGCGGCATCTTCGGCGCCATCCTCGGCCTCCTCCTCGAACGCTGGCGCGACCGCCGCTCCATCAAGATCTGAGTCTGGCTGACGGGGGGTACGGGCTTGGCGGACTATATCCCAGCTGTGGATGGCTAGGGCGACCCAGACTAGGACGAAACCGATCCAGCGGGCGGTGGGCATGTGTTCAGCGAAGACGATAACGCCGAGTAGGAAGTGGAAAACGGGGGTGAGGTAGTGGATGAAGGCGAGGGAGACGAGGTTGAGGCGTGTGGCACCGAGGGCGAAGAGTAGGAGGGGGACGGCGGTGACAATTCCGGCGGCCGCGAAGAGGGCGGCGTAGCCCCAGGACTGGCTGAAGGTCCCCTGGCCGGCGATTTCCAGGTAGACCAGGTAACCGACAGCGACCGGGGCTAGGGCGCAGGTTTCGATGCCGAGACCGATGAAAGGGGTGACGCGGGGGCCGACCAGCGACTTGACGAGGGAGTACGTCCCGAAGGTCAAAGCCAGACCGAGCGCTATCCAGGGCACCCGACCGACCCCGACCGCCATGACGATTACCGCGACAACGCCAATCGCGAGGACGACAACCTGGACGGGGCGCAAACGCTCCTTGAGGAAGATCACCGCCATCAGGACCATCAACAAGGGGTTAATGAAATATCCCAGAGCGGAGTCAACGATGTGATCGGTCAAGATGGCGATGATGAAGATTAGCCAGTTGCCGGCGACCAGAACCCCAGCCGCCAGGAGGGTCAACAGTAGCCGTCGATCGGCCAGGACCTGTCGTACTTTCGACCACCCCCCGATAACGGTAATGCCGAGCGCACAGAAAATTAGCGTCCAGCAGATCCGGTGAGCGACAATCTCCAGGGAGCCACTGCGAGCAAGCAAGCGAAAGTAGAGCGGAAACACCCCCCAGAGGACCTGGGCCGCCAAAGCCGCCGCCAGGCCTTTGCTATCAACTCGTCGCGCCACGGGCAAGAGTTTAGTGCTGGTACCTCGGATGCACGCACACCAGCCCAACCACAAGACGAGTCCGTTAGAGAGAGTCGTATTAATGGCACGATGCTGGTGTACTCGGCATTGCATACTCCCACCTTCGGTGCTCGCACGCAATGCCGTACACCACACGGTAATCATGTACGTGGCACCGCATGCTCGCACCTCCGGTGCTCACATTCGGTGCCGTACACCAGCGGCTCAACGCCGCTGGTGTAGAATCCCCATACTCGCCAGATTCCTTGACGAAGGAGGCACTGTGGCCCAAAGCAGTTTCCTGCAGCCGAATATTGAGCCGACGCTGCGGTTTGAAGTGACCGTCGAGATTCCTAAGGGAACCAAGAATAAATACGAGATGGATCATCATTCCGGTCGAATACGCCTTGACCGGACCTTGTTCACATCCACTCAATACCCTAATGACTATGGGTTCATCGAAGGAACGTTGGGGCAAGACGGGGATCCGCTCGACGCCATGGTCATTCTCCAGGAGCCGACCTTCCCCGGGGCGCTCATTGAATGCCGCGCTATCGGGATGTTCCGAATGACGGACGAAAAAGGTGGGGACGACAAGGTGCTTTGCATCGCGACCGCTGATCAGCGTCAGGCCAATATCAAGGAACTGACCGATGTGGCCGACCTGTCTCTGCTAGAGATCGAGCACTTTTTCACGGTTTATAAGGATCTTGAACCAGGCAAATCCGTCGAAGGAGCGATCTGGGTCGGACGGGCTCACGCCGAGAAGGAGATCCAAGACTCTTGGGATCGCGCCCGCGGGACATCCTTTGAGACGGAGTTCACCCGCTAAGGTCCTCCACTAGGGCCGCCGTGGTGTTAACCCAGACTGTTGTCCGATCGCCAATCGTCTGATCGACGACGCCGAGCCCGATTGGTCCGAGTTCGTAGTGATAGGCCATCGTGCCTAGACGTCCCACCGTTTGCCCGGTCGCGTCCTGGATCGGGGTGCCGATTTCATACCTTGGTTCATCGGAGCCATCAAACTGGAGGCGCACTAAGCGGCGTTCACCATCGAGATCTCCGGGAACGATATCGACCCCAACTTCCGCGATCCCAGCGGCGATCCGCTGGGCCTGACGCGCCCAGCGCCCAATCGGCACCAAGCGACCTTCCGCCAGCCACCGTTGCTCGCGCAACGGATCACCGTAATGATCCGCCTCCTCAACAACCGCGCGATCGTCCACTCAGACCCGCTTCAACCGCGCCCAGATATAGGGTTGCAGTTCGGTTTCGGTCGTCCCCCGGTCGATCGCGAACATTAGATCCGACTCAACCAACCCGTACAACCGGTGTCCACCGGTCACCTCGACATCAGCGGTCACCGTCCGGGCG
>JAIRKB010000095.1 GCA_031260385.1 Propionibacteriaceae bacterium
AGTTGGGCGAGGAAAGGGGGGGCGTACGCCTCGGGAAACTCGCCTAAGTGGCCGCGCAATGGAGTCGGGGGGAGCGGGCAGTTAGAATGGCGGGACAGGCTGAGTTGGAAGATCTTGGCTCGGCCCCGGGACCTCAGGGACAGGAGTGGGGGGTATGAGTAGCACAGTGTTGTTTTTCAAGGACATCGAGGGGGATCAACTTGAACTGGTCGGGGGTAAGGCGCTGAATCTGGGGGTCTTGGCCAAGGCGGGGATCGATGGGCCCGATGGGTTCTGTGTCACCAGCGCGGTCTATAAGGCGTTCATCGCGCAGAACTCGCTGGCGGGGTTCCTAGCCGAGACGACCGATGGCGAAGTGATTCGGGATGGTCTGTTGGCTTGTCCCCCACCCGATGGTTTGGAAGCGGCGGTCGCCGCCGCTTTGGCCCAGTTTGACCCTGAGACCTGCTTCGCCGTACGGTCGAGTGCAACGGCCGAAGACCTGCCTTACGCTTCCTTTGCCGGCCAGCAGGATACCTTCCTTAATGTGGTGGGACTAGCCGATATCCTCTTCGCCGTCCAGGCATGCTGGGCCTCCCTTTACACTGATCGAGCGCTGGCCTACCGGGAAAAACAGGGCATCGACTCCGCCCAGGTTTCGATGGCGGTGGTCGTCCAGGCGATGGTAATGGCGGAAACCTCGGGGATCATGTTCACCGCCGATCCGGTCAGCGAGAACCGGCAGGTCATCGCGATTGAGGCTGGCTTTGGGCTTGGCGAAGCGATGGTTTCGGGGATCATCACCCCTGATTCATACCACTACGACAAGGTGACTGGCCGGATCACTAGCAAGACCATCGCTCACAAGAAATTGGCGATCCTGCCCGCTGACGGTGGGGGTACGGTGAAGGTGGCCCTCGATGAGGTTCGTGGCTCGGCTCCGGTTTTGGATGATGCCACTATCATCAGGCTCGTTGAGTTGGGGGAACGGATTGAGGAACTCTATCAATCACCCCAAGACATCGAGTGGTGTATCGCCAACGGGCAGATCAATATCGTCCAGACCCGAGCGATCACCTCGCTGTTCCCCTTGCTCGAACCAGCTTGCAAGGACGGGAAGTTTCACCCGCATCTGTCGCTTGGCCACGGGCAGATGATGCTCGCCCCGCTATCACCGATGGGCATCGACATTCTGCGTCTCGTCTTCCGGCTGAGCAAGGTGTCGTACGATGACTACCGGCCGGTCTTTCTGCGCCAGGCGGCCGGGCGGATTTATATCGACCTCTCGGGGGCCCTGCAATATCCCCCGATGCGTCGTCCGCTGACTAACCTGTTGTCGAACCTCGACCTGCTTGCCTCCCGGGCTTGTCAGGCCGAGGTTGAGCGCCCGGACTTCGGCAAGCGGATCGCCAAGACTCACGGGGTCTTTGGCGACTTCTTCAGGGCGGCCCACACCGTACCACCGAAAGTGGTGAGGCGGATCTTGCGCGCTGACACCGATCAAACGGTCGCCAAGATTGAAGCCGTTGTCCAAGCCAAGATTGCCGCCGCCAGTAGCGCTATCGGGCAGGCTCGGTCGCTGCCGGAACTTAGTCGAGCGATTTACGCCAATATTGACGGGTTCAAGCACATCATTCAGCATGCCGCTCCTCTGGTGGCGCCGGGGCTGATCTCGATGAAACGACTAGAGGCGGCCGAAGAGAAACTGTTGGGGACCAATATCTATGCTCAGGAGGCGCTCAAGGGGCTGGAGGGGAAGGTTGCCACCGAGATGGGCTTGCTCACCGGCGATCTAGCGGACTTTGTCCGGAAATCCCCCGCCTTGCGCCGAGAGTTTGAAGACCGGGATTACGCCACCTTCCTGGCGCGGATTGCTGATCTGCCCGGTGAAGCCGAGTTCAAGACCCTGTTGGCGCAGTTCCTCGATCGGTATGGTGTCCGGGTGGCGGGGGAGATCGACATCGCGCTAGAGCGCTGGTCGGAAAACCCGGAACCGCTAGTCAACGCCGTGTTGTCGATGGTTGATGGTCGGGCTGAAGGCCAGCATCGAGCGGAGTTTGCCGCCACCAAGCGGACTGCGGTCGCGGCCTGTGAAACCTTTGTGGCGGAGGTCGAGCGGCGCCACGGGAAAGCCAAAGCGAGTCGGGTTGCCAAGCTGGTCAAGATGACCCGGGATTGTTTGCCCGCCCGCGAACACCCCAAGTTCATGATGATGCACTTCTTCTATGCAGCCAAGCGGGCCCTCCTCGTCGAAGCCGACCGGTTGGTCAGCCAGGGGAGGATCGACGATCGGCGCGATATCTTCTGGCTGGGGCTGCGAGAGCTCGACCAGGCGGTGGCGCGCGGCGATGACCTCAAGGAGGTTATCGAACGCCGGAAAGCCGACTATGTTCGTTATCGGGAACTGGCGCCGCCCCGAATGCTGACTGGGGATGGCGAGATTCTGAAAGTGCCCTACGCGGCGAAGGACCTCCCGGCGGGAGCGCTTGTCGGGGTTGGGGTGTCCACGGGGGTGGTTGAGGGACGGGCGAAGGTGATCTTCGACCCAACCAGCGCCAATCTTGAGAAAGGTGAGATCCTGGTCGCTCCGTACACCGATCCCGGTTGGACAACCCTGTTTATTAACGCCGCCGGCCTGGTCACCGAGATCGGTGGCTTGTTGACCCACGGCACGGTCGTTGCCAGAGAGTATGGAATTCCGGCGGTCGTCGGCTGCGAGACCGCGACCACCCAGATTCAAACCGGAGACTGGATCCAAGTTGACGGCAGTAACGGCTTCGTTATCGTCAAGCAAGACTAGCTATGTTAGCCTTCATCGGCATTGTTCTGACGATGTTTTCGATTGCCTCGATGCAGTTGATTCTGATCTCGGTCATGCCGGTCATCTCGATCGAGCTTGGCGGGGCGGACCTCTATAGCTGGGTGTTCTCCGGCTATATGATCGCTTCGCTGGTGACGATTCCGCTGTTCTCGAAGTTGGCGGATGTTTATGGTCGGCGCCGGTTCTATATCGGCGCCATCGTGGTGTTTATCGGCGGGTGCGTGATGGGGGCGTTTGCTGGTTCGATCGAGCAACTGATCGGGGCACGGCTGATCCAAGGGGCGGCAGCCGGGGTCCTGACCCCGGTCACTCTAGCGATGGTTTCCGCTGCCTTCGGCGCCGAAAAACGGGGTCGGATGATTGGCTACTTTAGCTTGGTGCAACTGGTGGCTAATATCCTTAGCCCGATCCTTGGTGAGTTGATCACCGGCTATCTGAACTGGCACTGGGTCTTCTACCTGCCGATCACCTTGCTGGTCATCGCCCTTGTGGTCCTGGCCTTGGCGGGCTCGACTGATCAGGGGCGGGAGGGTACCCGCCCGCAGATTGATCTGGTCGGTGGGGTGCTTTTTGGGGTTCTGGCGGCGCTAGTCGTTTACTTCTTTAATAGCTTCGGGTCGGGGTTTGTTGTTGATGCGGTTTTCTTGGTCACCGGGTTGGGGATCGTCGCGATTGCGGTGGGTTTGGTGATCGTGGAGTCGCGGGCCGCCAGCCCGATTTTGCGTTCGGATTTTTTCTCAACGAAGGTGATTCGCCGCTCGATCATCTCGGCGCTACTGTCGGGTGCCGTGATGTACGGATTTGTGAACACGATCCCGATCATGGCTGGGCTAATCGCCCCGCAGATCGCAATCAAGCCAGGAATGGTGCTGCTAGGTTTCATGGTCGGTATGACCGTCGGCATGCTCATCGGCTCTCGCCTCTGGGCGAAGGTCGCTCATCTACCCTTTGGGTTGTGGATCCTGATGACCCTAGCCGTTGGCGCCGTGTTGGCTTGTCTCCGTCTGGACTGGTACTGGCCCCTGATCGGCGCCAATATCATCGCCGGAGCAATCCTCGGCGGGATCGCCTCAACCGTCCTGATCTACTCCCAAAATGCCGTTTCCGATGCTGACCGTACCGTCCTCAGCGGCATCGTCCAACTCGGCCGCTACTTCGGAGCCGCCGTCGGCGTCGCCCTAATGATCGCCCTAATCCCCAACGTCAACACCGTCGGCAGCCTAGCCGAGTTCACCGCCCCCTTCGCAATCTCCCTAGGCCTCTGCGCCCTCGGGACGATCAACGAACGGGTCTAACCGCCCCTGTGGCTTCCAAGGATCAGGGTTAAGTTGGGGCGCGGGGAAATGGGGTGACCAGGGATAATAGGGCTGTGAGATATGCCCTGCTGATAGTTGGCGCCGGAATCCTCTTTGGTACGACCGGCACGGCCCGGGCCCTGGCGCCGGCGGGGGCGAGTTCGTTGTCGGTTGGTTCGGCCCGGCTCGCCGTTGGTGGGTTGTTGTTGGGGTTGGTTG
>JAIRKB010000163.1 GCA_031260385.1 Propionibacteriaceae bacterium
TGTCACCGTGCTCTACCCGGGTCGCGATGGCGTCCAAAGAATGACCCCACAGGCGATCGAAGAAAAGTACGGGGTCACGCCGACCGGTTATGCGGAGCTAGCCGCCCTGGTGGGGGAGACCTCTGATAACCTGCCCGGCGTTCCGGGGGTAGGGCCGAAGACCGCCGCCAAATGGTTAACCGAATATGACGGCCTAGAAAACCTGATCCGGCGTGCCGACCAGGTGCCTGGCAAGGCGGGAGCCTCCTTCCGCGAACACCTAGAAGATGTCCGGCGCAACAAGCGACTAAATGCCTTGGTGCGCGATCTCGATCTCACAATCACTATCGGCGACCTCGCCCGAGGCAATCCGAACCAACAAGCCGTCAATGAGCTTTTCGATGTCCTCCAGTTCCGCGCTCTCAGGGATCGCGTACGGGAGCTTTACACCGAACCGGTTCCCACCCCCGCCCCGGTCGCCATGGCCCCGGTCACCGCTATCGCCGTCAACCAGGGGGCGGCCTGGCTAGCCCAACATGGGAGCGGTCAAGCCGGTCTAGAGGTGAGCCGCAGCCGCGCCCACGGCTTTTGGGATGCTGAAGCCGTTACGATCGCCGCCGCCGATGGCGCGATCGCTTGGTTTGACATCGCTTACCTCAGCCCAGCCGACGATTCCGCTCTCGGCGCCTGGTTAGCGAACCCCGCGATGCGCAAGATCGTACATAACGCCAAGCAGACCCTACTAGCCCTCCAACAGCGCGGCTGGGACCTCACCGGGGTGGTCTGTGACACCGAGCTGGCCGCCTACCTGGTGAACCCAGACCGCCGCGTCTTCGACCTGCCGACCCTCACCGAGCGCTATCTCAACCGCACTCTTGACCTGGCCCCCAGCGCCGCCGATGAACAACCGGCCTTCGACTTCGAAGACCACCCCCAGATGGATACCGCCGGTCTCGCCGCCCGCGCCCTCGCCGACCTCGCCGAACCCCTCGAAGCCGATCTAAAGACCAAGGGTGCCACCGCCCTTTTAAGCGACATCGAAATCCCCCTCACCCGCGTCCTAGCAAATATGGAAACCACCGGGATCGCGATCGATCAGCCGTTCCTCGCCACCTTGCACCGCCAGTTCGACGACCGGGTCGGCGAAGCAGAACGTCTCGCCTGGCAGTCCCTCGGCCATGAAACGAACCTCTCCTCACCCAAGCAGCTACAAATAGTCTTGTTTGAGGAACTGAAGATGCCGAAAACCCGGCGTACTAAATCCGGCTACACCACCGACGCCGAAGCCCTCGAACGGCTCTACGTCGAGACCGCTCACCCCTTCCTGGAGCACCTTCTAGCCCACCGCGACCAGATTCGCTTGCGCCAAACCGTCGAGGGTCTGATCAAAGCGATCGGCGAGGATGGTCGCATCCACACCACCTACTTGCAGACTGTTGCTGCCACCGGGCGCCTATCATCAGCCGATCCCAACCTGCAGAATATCCCCACCCGCACCCCCGCCGGTCAGCAGATCCGCCAGGCCTTCGTCGCCGGTGAGGGTTACGACTCTCTGATGACAGCGGATTATTCCCAGATCGAGATGCGGATCATGGCCCACCTATCGGGTGACGTAGGCCTGATCGAGGCCTTCCGCTCCGGGCAGGACTTCCACACCGTGATGGCCTCTCACGTCTTCCATACCGATCCCAAAGGCGTCACCCCGGCCGAGCGTAGCCGGGTCAAGGCGGTTAACTACGGCTTGGCGTACGGCTTGAGCGCCTACGGGTTATCCAACCAGTTACGTATTCCCGTGACCGAGGCGCGCCGCCTGATGGATGAATATTTCGAGCATTTTGGAGGCGTCCGCGACTACCTCACCGCCCTAGTGGCGCAGGCCCGCAACACTGGCTACACCGAAACCCTGCTCGGTCGGCGCCGCTATCTAGCGGACCTCGGCTCCGCCAACCGGACCCGCCGCGAGATGGCGGAACGGATGGCCCTAAATGCGCCGATTCAGGGCTCGGCCGCCGACATCATCAAGCTCGCCATGCTCAAAGTCGCCCCGCGTTTACACAAGGATTTCCGCTCCCGTCTCCTCCTCCAGGTCCACGACGAACTGGTTTTTGAGATCGCCCCTGGTGAGCAAGCCAGCCTAGAAGCGATGGTCCGCGAAGCGATGGCCGAGGCGATCGAACTTAGCGTACCGCTCGAAATCTCGGTCGGAGTTGGCCCAACTTGGGCGTCGGCAGCCCACTGATTAGGGCTGTTGCGTTTGCTAGGCCCTCTTTCGCCCAGTAGGATAATTGAGCGCATTGTTCGCCGTATTCCGGCATGGAGCGAATTCGGCAATCGGACAGCACGCAGATAACTCTATTTACGAAGGTCATACTCAATGACATCATCGGCGCAAGCCCCTATCGCGGTTGACGACCTCGGGTCGGACGAGGACTTCCTCACCGCAATCGATTCAACACTAAAGAACTTCAATGATGGCGACATCGTCACAGGCATCGTCGTCAAAGTAGACAAAGATGAGGTTCTACTTGACGTAGGTTACAAGACCGAAGGTGTGATCCCGGTCAAGGAACTCGCCATCAAATACCACGTGGATCCCTTCGAAGAAGTGCATGTCGGCGACACGGTCGAGGCACTCGTCCAGCAAAAAGAGGACAAGGAAGGCCGTCTAATTCTGTCCAAGAAGCGGGCTCAGTATGAGCGCGCTTGGGGCACGATCGAAAAGATCAAAGAAGAGGATGGTGTCGTCACCGGTCGGGTGATCGAGGTCGTTAAGGGCGGCCTGATCGTCGACATCGGTTTGCGCGGCTTCCTACCGGCCTCCCTGGTCGAGATGCGACGGGTACGCGACCTCTCGCCCTACATTGGCGCTGAGCTCGAAGCCAAGATCATCGAACTAGACAAGAACCGCAATAACGTCGTCTTGTCCCGGCGGGCCTGGCTGGAGCAAACCCAGTCCGAGGTGCGTACGACCTTCCTCCACAACCTCCAGAAAGGCCAGATCCGCAAGGGTGTGGTCTCCTCGATCGTCAACTTCGGCGCTTTCGTCGATCTCGGTGGCGTCGATGGTCTGGTGCACGTCTCGGAGCTGTCCTGGAAGCATATCGATCATCCTTCCGAGGTGGTCGAGATCGGCCAGGAGGTCACCGTCGAGGTTCTCTCCGTCGAGATGGACCGCGAGCGGGTCTCGCTGTCGCTGAAGGCAACCCAAGAGGATCCCTGGCAGACCTTCGCCCGGCTGCATCAGATCGGTCAGATCGCGCCTGGCAATGTCACCAAGCTGGTTCCCTTCGGGGCGTTCGTCCGGGTGGCCGACGGCATCGAAGGTCTGGTTCACGTCTCCGAGTTGGCCGAGCGCCACGTCGAGATCCCGGAGCAGGTCGTCACGGTCGGCGATGCGGTGATGGTCAAGATCATCGATATCGACCTGGAACGCCGCCGCGTCTCGCTGTCGCTGAAGCAGGCTAACGAAGGCGTCGACATGGTTGGCGACGACTTTGATCCCAGTCTGTACGGGATGTCGGCTTCTTACGACGAAGATGGCAACTATATCTACCCCGAGGGCTTCGATCCGGAGACCAACGAGTGGAAAGCTGGCTACGAAGAGCAGCAGGCTGCTTGGGAAGCCCAGTGGACGGAAGCCCGCGCCCTGTGGGAGGCTCACCGCAAGCAAGCCGAGCAGGCTGTCGAAGCTGATCAGGTCGCCGTGGTCGAGGAAATGACCGCTGCCACCTACGTCTCGGAGGCCGCTGAAGCGCCAATCGAGTCGGCTTTCGCATCCGACGAGACCTTGCAAGCGCTCAAAGAGAAGCTCAACACTGCCGCTAGCTAGGTAGAAAAATTAGGCTCGGGGCCGCCAGGGATCTGGTGGCCCCGATTGCTCTGCGAAAGCTACAGCTACCGGTAACAATTTGGGTTGGTGGCGCTGGAGGTCTGGTGGCATCGTTGTTATTCGGCTAGTCTAGGGGTTATGATGCGAATCGGTTTGACCGGCGGGATTGCGGCCGGTAAAACGGTTGCGGGCACCTGCTTCACCGAGTTGGGTATTACCGTCTTGGATTATGATCAGCTTGCCCGGGATGTTGTGGTGCCTGGTACGCCTGGCCATGCGGCGGTCGTGGGGGCTTTTGGGGCGGGGATTGTTGATGCTGATGGGTCGATTAACCGGGCGGCTTTGGCAGCGATCGTCTTTCCTGATCATGATGCCTTGGATCGCTTGGAGTCGATCATCCATCCCTTGGTCATCGACGAGGGCCAACGGCTCGACACTGAGGCCGAGGCCCGGGGCGAGCGGCTGATCGTCCATTCCATCCCCTTGCTGGTCGAGTCGGCTGGCCCGGAGGCTTTTGATGTGGTGGTGGTGATTGATGCGCCGATGGAGTTGCGGGTGGAGCGTTTGGTGGCCGGTCGTAAGATGACCGAAGCCGAGGCTTGGGATCGAATCAACGCCCAGATCGACGATGATTTCCGCCTGGAGGCGGCCGATGTGGTCTTCGATGGCTCGGGGAGTGAAGAGAACCTGCGGGGCCAGGTCGAGGCCTGGGTTACCGATATCCGGACCAATGGTTTCGCCTTCCGACCAAATGCTGAACGTACGAAATTCTTGGTGACTGAAGATGCCGTGCCCGACAAGGCCCGTTAGGATTCCAGGCATTGTTGATCATCAGAATATTATCGTAAAACGATAAAAAACTATTG
>JAIRKB010000174.1 GCA_031260385.1 Propionibacteriaceae bacterium
CGGCTTCCCGCGCCTCCCCCGGGCCGTTGACGATACAACCCATGACGGCGACCCGCAGTGGTGAAGTGAGGCCCTGAAGACCTTCAATCACCTGGTCAGTTAGCGAAAACAAGTCCACCTGGCAGCGCCCACAGGTGGGGCAAGAGATGATCTCGAGGGTCCGAGGCCGCAGACCTAGAGACTCGAGTAACATCGCCCCAACCTTCACCTCCTCGACCGGTGGCGCCGAAAGTGAGACCCGAATCGTGTCACCAATCCCCTCGGCAAGCAGGATCGCAAAGGCAGCGGTCGACTTGATCGTGCCTTGCTGGAGCGGACCAGCTTCGGTCACCCCCAGATGGAGCGGATAATCGCATTGCTCAGCCAGCAGACGATAAGCCTCAACGGTGGTCAAAACATCGTGGTGTTTGACCGAGATCCCGAAATCGTAGAAACCGACCGCCTCAAATAAGCGCGCTTCGCTCAGCGCCGATTCCACCAGGGCCTCCGGGGTGGCCCGGCCATATTTCGCTAGCAGTCGCTCGTCTAAAGAACCGGCGTTGATCCCGATGCGCAAGGCCGTGCCATTAGCCTGCGCCGCCGCCGCGATACCCGCGATCTGGTCATCAAAGGACTTGATATTGCCCGGGTTGACTCTCACCGCTGCACACCCCGCCTCGATCGCCGCGAAGACATATTTCGGCTGGAAGTGAATATCGGCGACCAAGGGGATCGGGCAATGGTCAACCAACGCGGCTAAGGCCGCCGCATCCTCGCTACGCGGGCAGGCCACCCGTACGATATCGCAACCGGCCGCCACCACCTCGGCGATCTGACGTAGGGTGGCCTCGACATCATGGGTCGAGGTCGTGGTCATGGTTTGGACGCTGATCGGCGCAGCGCCGCCCACGATCACACGCCCAACCGCCACTGGTCTTGTTACCCGGCGCGGCGCCAACATTTCGCCCTCAATTCAGAATAGGGACACTGGACTAACGATGTCTGCAACTATCATGATAACCCCCATCAGGATCAGCAAGACGAACATGACATAGGTTATTGGCAATAACTTAGCGGAGTCGGCGGGCCCCGGGTCCGGTTTGCCGCGCCCTTTCGCCCAACTGCGCTTGATCTTCTCCCACACCCCGACCGCGATATGCCCGCCGTCGAAGGGTGGCAGCGGCACCAAGTTAAACAACCCGATGAACAGGTTGAGGGAGGCCAGCAACTGCAAGAAGAAGGCGATCCGCGCCGAAGCCGGGGCATCAATCGCGATCACCTCCCCGGCGATCGCCGAGGCGCCAAAGATCGAGATCGGCCCGTCGGGGTCACGCTCCTGACCGGTCACCATATCGACGAGGACTTTCACCGCCGAGACCGGCAACTTGGCAATTGCTTTCACCGATAGCGTCGTCATCTCCCACATCTGTTTTAAGGTGCCGCCGGGGCCAATCTTGACCCGCTCTTGGTAGACATTGATCCCCAGGAAGCCAACTTCGATGCCTTGGGTTGGATCATTCGGGTCGGCAATCATCCGGGTCATCCCGCTAACCGTCGGCAAGGTCAAGCGTTTATCATCACGTAAGACCGTCAACTGCACCGACCCGCCCTTATTGGCCCGGATAGCGGTGGTGAAGTCATCATATTTGGTGTAGGGCGTGCCATTGAACTCTAAGACGATGTCGCCGACCTGGAGGCCCATCTGGGCGGCCGGGGGTGCGACACACTCGGCCGGTTCCGGCTCTAGACACTGGGCGACGTAACCGATCCGCATGCTGGCTTGGTATTGCCCATAGGTCAGATTGACGCCCAAGAACAAGCCGAAAGCCAAGATGATGTTCATCGCCACGCCGCCGAACATGATGATCAGCCGCTGCCAGACTGGCTTTTGGTAATAGAGCCGCTGATTGGCGACATCTTCTTCGGAAATGTCATCCCATTCCGCTTCGCGGGCGCTATCGGCGATCCGCTTCAGGCGGGTGTTCTTACCTTCTTTGTACGGTGGGTACATCCCCATTAGGCGGACATAACCCCCCAAGGGCACCAGCTTCACCCCGTACTCAGTCTCACCTTTCTTCGTTGACCAGAGGTTCTTGCCAAAGCCAACAAAGAACTGGGCGACCCGGACTCCGAACCGTTTCGCGGGCAGGAAGTGACCGATCTCGTGGAGGACGATAGAGGCAATGATCAGCAGAAAGAATCCGATCCCTCCCAGAATGGTCACCAGTAGTGTGTTCATCTCTCGCCTCCAATAGTGTTGTGAGCAGCCGTACGAGCCCAGGCGTCGGCCGCCCGGATCGCCGCCAAGTCGAAGGGTGGTCTGGGGTTGGCTTGGGCGATATGGGCGTCGACCACCTCCCGTACCGTATCAACAATTCCTAAGAAGCCAATCTCCCCGGCGCAGAAAGCATCAACACAGACCTCGTTGGCGGCGTTGAAAACCACCGGGACCGTCCCGCCTAACCGCCCGACCCGGCGCGCGAGCTCGACCGCCGGGCCGGTGGCGTGGGCGAGGGGTTCGAAAGTCCAACTCGTTGCCGTCGTCCAGTCACAAGGCTTGGTGACATCGCCGAGCCGGTCGGGCCAACTGAGGCCCAGCGCAATCGGCAAGCGCATATCGGGTGGCGAACACTGGGCGATCGTCGAACCATCGCAGAACTCGACCATCGAGTGGACGATTGATTGCGGGTGGACGACGACACTGATGGCGTCCCAGTCGACGTTGAAGAGCAGGCCGGCTTCGATCAACTCGAGGCCCTTGTTAATCAGGGTGGCCGAGTTGATCGTGATCACCCGGCCCATCGCCCAGGTCGGATGGGCGAGAGCGTCCTCAACCCTGACCGCTGCTAACTCGGCGCGGGTCCGACCCCGGAAGGGACCACCGGAAGCCGTCAGGATCAGCCGGGAGACTTCCTGGGCTTGACCGGAACGCAAGGCTTGGGCGAGGGCGGAGTGCTCGGAATCCACCGGCACGATCTGACCCGGTTGGGCGAGGTCAGTGACCAGTTTCCCACCGACCACCAGGGATTCTTTGTTGGCTAGTGCCAGACGGGAGCCCGCCTCTAGAGCGGCGAGGGTTGACTCTAGCCCGGCATATCCGGTGATGGCATTGAGCACGACATCGCAGCCTAGACGAGCGAGGTCGGCCGATGCGGTCGGGCCGGTCAGGATCTGGGGGGCGCTGATCAAACGTTCGGCAAGAATCGCTTGGAGGTCGGCGGCGGCCTGCTCGGTGGGCAAGGCCAAACGGGCTGGGTTAGTCAAAGCGACTTGGTCCGCCAGCCGGTCAAGCTGACTGCCGCCCGCCGACAAAGCAACGACGCGCAGTTGGTCGGGGTGACGAAGGGCCACATCGATCGCCTGCGTCCCGATCGACCCTGTCGACCCCAGAATGACAACATCTCGCACTTACTAAGTCTCTCACCTGACCCCCAACAAGGCCTAACCCCCACGCCAGCCGAAGTTTCGGGGAGAGCACCGCCTAGCGTTCCTTGAAATAGCGGAAGAGATGCCGCTCCTTGGTCAGAACTACGGCGCTCAGGGCGGGCGTGAGAAGCCCACCAACCACGACCCCACCCGCAAAGAACGCCACCACCGCCAGCACGACAACCGTTCGATTTCTACGCCCGACGGACGTTGAAGAAGACCTAGGTTTATTGTTGGGTCGCCGCGAGTTGGCCGCAGGCGCCGTCGATCGATTGGCCACGGGTGTCGCGGACCGTCACCGGAATCCGGTGGGAGTCTAGGACGGCGACGAAGTCTTCTTGGTCGCGGCGGCGTGAGGCGGTCCAGGGTGAGCCGGGGGTGGGGTTGAGGGGGATGAGATTGACGTGGACCCAACCGCGTCCCCTCTCGATCAGGAGGCGAGCTAGGCGCTCGGCGTCCTGGGGGGCATCGTTGATATCCCTCATCAGGGCGTATTCGATCGAGACCCGCCGCCCGGTGGTCTCGAAATAGTCTCTGGCGGCGTCGAGGACCTCGGCGATATTCCAGCGGGTGTTCAGGGGAACGAGCTTGTCGCGTAGGACATCATTTGAAGCGTGAAGAGAGATGGCGAGGGTGACCGGTAGTCCGGCCTGGGCGAGGTCGTTGATGCGCGGTACGACCCCGACCGTCGAGACGGTGATCCCCCGGGCGGAGAGGCCAAAACCGTTTGGCGGTGGGGAGGTGATCGCCCGGATGGCGGTCAACGAGGCACCATAATTCGCTAAGGGCTCGCCCATTCCCATAAAGACCACATTGGCTAGCGGGCCAGCGCTCAGGGATGTACGGACTTGCTCGATGATCTCCCCGGCCGAAAGATTCCGCGTCAATCCGGCTTGCCCAGTCGCACAAAACGGGCACCCCATCCCACACCCCACCTGCGTTGACAGACACAAAGTGGTCCGCCCTCCCCCACCTTCAGGATCTTCCAGGCTGTTGGTCGGTGGGTTGGGTCCGCCCCCCGGGGGCGTTTTCCGTACCGAACCCACCGACAAACGGCTTGGACTAGCTTGGGGGTAGTGCATTCGGACGGTCTCGATGGTGGATTGATCGGTCAGGGCGTAGAGGGTTTTGGTAGTGAGGTTGTTGTCGCAGTGGCGGTGGAGGACGGGGGTGAGGAGCGGGGGGAAGAAGGTTGCTACCTGGTCACGGGCCGTCTGGGGCAGATCGGTCCAATCAACTGGATTGACCTCGTGGCGCTCAAAATAGTGGCGGGAGACTTGGTCGACCCGAAAGGCGGGTAAGCCGATACTCGTCACCGCGCTCCGGCGTTCATCAGGGCTCAGCTCGGCCCAGTGGCGCGGCGGCCTCCCCGTACCTCGTGAAAGCTCAGACATTAGTAAAGAGCAGCGTGATCGCCAACCAGCCCGGCACGGCGGCGACGATATAGGAGTCGATCCGATCAAAGATCCCACCATGCCCGGGTAATAGCGAGCTCATGTCTTTGATCCCAATATCCCGCTTGATTACCGACTCGACTAGATCACCGAGGATCGAGAAGGAGACCAAGACGACCGACAGGACCAGACCTTTCCACCAAGCCTCATCAAGCAGGAAGATCGTCGCCAGCACCACCAGGATAGCGCTAAGCAGGAAGGAACCTCCCACCCCCTCCCAGGACTTCTTCGGCGAGATGCGCGGCGCAAAGGGATGTTTGCCCAAGAGGACCCCGAAGGCATGACCGCCGATGTCCACCCCAGCCACCCCAACAATGAAGACAGCGATCCGAGCCGGCCCCTGTTCCTGGGCGAGGACCAAGACCAAGGCCCCCGCGATCAACCCTGGGTAGGCCAGCAAGGCGAGGGTATGGGTGACATCCGACAGGTAGTTCTTGATCGGCCCGAGGAGGCGCTGGCAGAGGATCGCCACCACCGTCAGGCCCAAGACCCCGATGACGAAGACCATCGGCGGCAGATAGTCCAGTCGGTAGATCGACAAGAGGTAGAGCCCGGTCGTCAGGACCACCGACCCGGTCAGCAGGGGCAGATAAACGATCGACACTCCACGGTGTTTGGTTAGCACCTGGCCCAACTCCACTTGGGCCCCAACCACCATCAAGGCGATCAGGATAACGAAAGCCCAAGGCACCCAGATCAGGCAGACCCCGACCACCCCCAAGATCACTATCGCTACCCCGATAGCAGCGAAGAGATCCCGCCCTGCCTTCCGGTTAACGGCTTCGGCCACATGTTTCGCTGCCCCGGCGAACTCGCTGAAAGCGTGTTCCAGCCCGGGCGTACGAGAGTTGCTTCCCGAGGTCGACGGTGGGTTTCCGCTAGCCGCTGGTAGCGCGGCCGGGGTCGACTCTTCGGAGCCAGAGTTAGACGTTTCGTCCATCACACTTCCAGTAGTTCAGCTTCTTTGCGTTTGAGCAGTTGATCGATCTCGTCAATATGCTTCTTGGTGATCTCGTCGAGTTTCTTCTCAGCCTTCTTGACCTCGTCTTCGCCAACCAGCTTGTCTTTCTCGAGCTTCTTGGCGGCCTCCACGCCGTGACGGCGCGCGTTCCGGATCGCGATCCGACCATCCTCGGCCTTAGCGCGGGCCAACTTGGTGTATTCCTTGCGACGTTCCTCGGTCAGGATCGGTAGTACGATCCGGATGGTATGCCCATCATTAGACGGATTTACCCCCAGATCAGAGTCGCGGATCGCCCGCTCGATCGCCGCTAGTGCCGACTGGTCATAGGGCGCGATCAGAACGGTCCGCGCTTCGGGAACCTGGAAGCTAGCCAACTGCTGGATCGGCGTCGGCGTGCCGTAATAGGAGGCGGTGATCTTGGCGAACATCGCCGGGTGAGCCCGCCCCGTCCGAATCGTGGCGAACTCCTCCTTTGAGACCTCAACGGTTAGATCCATCTTGTGGTCAGTAGTGGAAATGATGTCGGCTATCACGATTTCTCCTTCGGATGAGGAACCTGACTAGGCGCAGCGCGGCTTTGTCGCGGCTCCGGTGCTACATAGTGTAGTGGTTCCCCTTTAGATTCAACATTATTTTACCTGCGACTTACCCGCGGCGTACGAGCGTACCAAGCTTTTCCCCGGCAATCACCTTGCTGATATTGCCCGGAACGTCCATATTGAAAAAGATCATCGCGATGTCATGCTCGCGAGCCAAGGAAATCGCGGTGGCATCGGCAACCCGCAGGTCACGGGCTAGGAACTCGTCGTAACTCAGCTCGGAAAACATGACCGCGTCGGGATTGGTCTGCGGATCAGAGTCATAGACGCCGTCCGTGCCCTGCTTGGCCATCAGGATCACCTCACAACCAACCTCCAGGGCGCGCTGGGCGGCGACAGTGTCCGTCGAGAAGTAGGGCATCCCGGAACCGGCGCCGAAGATCACCACCCGGCCTTTCTCCATATGCCTAATCGCCCGGCGCGGAATATAGGCTTCAGCGACCTGCCCCATCGTTATCGCGGTCTGGACCCGCGTCTCGATCCCAGATTTCTCGCAGAAATCCTGCAAGGCCAAGCAGTTCATTACCGTGCCCAACATGCCCATCTAGTCGGCGCGCGCCCGGTCCATCCCACCTTCTTGAAGCTCGGCACCCCGAAAGAAGTTGCCACCGCCAACGACAATCGCCACCTCAACCCCCGCCTTGGCAATATCAGCCACCTGCTGTGCGATTGCCGACACAATCCCTGGATCGACACCGACCGCTCCACCACCAAAGGCTTCACCAGATAGTTTCAACATCACTCGACGGTAGGGGGTCATCGTCAATCTCCTTATAAGAAATGGGTGTTCTGCGATGGCACCAAGCCCGGAAATGGGACTGTGCGCCAAGGGCTCCTTGACGCACAGTTTAACCGATGTCTTCTCGTTTAGGGGTCACACCGCTCACAGGGCGGTCGAGAACCTCACAAAGCGGGTGATCTTGACGCCAGCCTTTTCGGCCAACTGGCCGACGGTGGTCTTGTCATCAGACAAGGCCGGCTGGTCGAGCAGACAAGCATCCTTGTAGAAGTCCTTGATGCGGCCGTCCACAATCCGGGTCACGACATTAGCGGGCTTGCCTTCTTCAAGGGCGGTCGCCTCAGCGATCCGACGCTCGTTTTCGATCGTCGCCGGGTCAACATCATCTTGGGAGACGAAGCGGGGTTGCATCGAAGCGATCTGGAGGGCGACGGAGTGAACGAAAGCCTCATCCGCCTTGCCTTCATATTCGACCAATACCCCAACCTGCGGCGGCAGATCGGGAGAGCGACGGTGGAGATAGGTGTGAGTCTCACCGGCGAAGCGGGCGGCGTTAACGAGCTCAATCTTCTCGCCGATCTTGCCGGACAGGGCCCCGAGGGCCTCAGCGACTGTCGCACCATCAGTGAGCTTGACGGCGTTAGCGGCCTCCAGACCATCAGCCCCAGCCGCTTCGACCGCTTCCGCGATCTGAGCGGACAAGGCGACGAACTCATCGTTCTTGGCGACGAAGTCGGTTTCGGCGCCGACCTGCACCAACGATTTGCCGGCGGCAGCGACGAGGCCGTTCGCGGCATCGCGGTCCGCCCGGGTTGCGGCCTTAACCGCGCCGGAGATCCGCAGCAGTTCGGTGGCTTTCTCGAAGTCACCTTCCGCTTCGATGAGGGCTTTCTTGGCGTCCATCATGCCAGCACCGGTCTGGTCCCGAAGCTTCTTGACATCGGCAGCGGCGACCTTCACCCCAGCCGCCGGTTCCGCCTTGGCGGGCGCGGGTTCGGCTTTGGCTGGTTCCGCTTTGGCCGGGGCCGAGGCCTTGGGCTCAGCCTTGGCTTTCGGTTCGGCTTTGGCCGGTTCGGGCTTCGCCGGGGCTGGTACGGTGGCCTCGGGCTCGGCTTTCGTTGACGCCGGAGCCTCGGCTACTGCTGAGGCCTCGACCACTCCAGGCACCTCGTCGATGGTGATCTCCACGATCGCCTCTTCGGTGCCTGCAAGGAGTTCGCGTTCCCATTCCGGCATCGGTTCGGCGACAACGGCTTCTTCACCAGTCCGAGGCGCTTGTGAGCGCCGCATCAGACCATCGGCGACGGCATCAGCAATCACCCTGGTCAGCAGGCCGACGGCCCGGATGGCATCATCATTGCCCGGAATCGGGTAATCGACCTCGTCGGGATCGCAGTTCGTGTCGAGGATGCCGACGATCGGGATCCTCAGTTTGCGGGCCTCGTCAACGGCAAGGTGTTCCTTGTTGGTATCAACGATCCAAACCGCCGCTGGCACCTTCGCCATATCGCGAATCCCGCCGAGCGATTTCGCTAGCTTGTCGCGTTCGCGGCTCAGCCCCAACAGCTCTTTCTTGGTTAACCCAGAGGCGGCCACATCGACTAGGTCCATCGCCTCAAGTTCCTTCAGACGGTGGATTCGCTTCATCATGGTCGGGAAGTTGGTGAGCATACCACCAAGCCAACGCTGGTTCACGTAAGGCATCCCAACCCGAGTTGACTGTTCGGCGATTGACTCTTGAGCTTGTTTCTTCGTCCCCACAAACAGAATCTGACCGCCAGAGGCAACCAGATCACGAACGAAGGTATAGGCATTCTCGATCTCACCGATGGTCTTGTGGAGGTCGATGATGTAGATTCCGTTGCGCTCGGTGAAGATAAACCGCTTCATCTTGGGGTTCCAACGACGGGTTTGGTGACCGAAGTGAACACCAGCATCCAGCAGTTGACGAGCAGTAATGACAGCCATGACGTGTCCTTCCTACGAGGGCTCAGCCCTCGGATTTGAGTTCTTGACCTCCGTACATTCGTACGGTGTCCCTGACATCGGACCGGACCCCACTAGCGGACGATGTGACCGCTAGACCTGCGAAGACCGGGATGGAACCCGATGTGCGAATTGCGTGGACTTGACGCCCACAGACCCCTTAGGGCCAGCGACTATTCTATCGCGCGCGCGCAATTGGGCAAATCTGGGATTATTAAGGTGTCCAGGGTTGCGTGACGCGCCCAGATGCGGCAGAGTTCCACTCATGAGTTCACAGTCATCAACGCGCAACGTCGTGCTCGTCGGTTCTTCCGGATCAGCCAAAACTACCCTCTATGAACACCTGATTAAGTCCCGTAATGCTGGCTACCGGGGGGAAAAGATGGATCCCGAGCGGGCCGCGGCCCTGGCGGTCTCCACCATCAAGGTCGGCGATGCCGCCATCACGATCTTTGACGCGCCGGGACACCCGGACTTTGTGGGCGAGTTGCGGGCTGGGCTGCGCGCCTCTGATGCGGCGGTCTTTGTGATCTCTGCTTCCGACGGGGTTGACCCGATGACGGAGGCCCTCTGGAATGAATGCGCTTTCATCGGCGTGCCCCGCGCGATCGCTATCACCAAGGTTGATGATGGCCGCTCCGAGTTCGCCGGTGTGCTCTCCGGTCTCCAGGACTCCTGGGGCCAGGCCGTCCAACCGGCATATGTGCCACTCAAATCTGGCGAAAAGGTGGTCGCGAACCTATCCCTGATCTCCAACCTGGTTGATGATTATTCCTCCGGCAAACGGGTCAGCCGTCCGGCCACCGCCGACGAGTTGGCGAGCGTAGAGAGCTACCGCGAGGGCTTCGTTGAGGGCATCATTCAGGAGTCCGAAAACGAAGAGTTGATGGATCGCTATATGGAGCTTGGCGTCGAAGCCCTCACCGCCGACGATTTGGTGGAGGATCTGCGCAAGGCGATCTACACCGGTCGCTTCTTCCCGGTTATCCCCTTCGCCACCCTATCTGACCTGGGCACCGAAGAACTGTTGAATGTCATCACTGATACCTTCCCCCGCCCATCACGCCACCCGCTGAAGATCTCGAAGGTTGTCGCTGGCAAGTTAGAAGAGGTCGAGGCCGAGGTTGGCAATCCAGACGGTCCCCTGCTGGCTCAGGTGGTCCGGGTGACCTCTGATCAGTTCGCCGGACGCGGCTCCCTGGTGCGGGTCTTCAACGGCAGCCTCAAAGTTGACGACCAAGTGATGGTCTCCGGCCATCGTTCGCTCTTCACCGGCAAGCTTGACCCCGCCCACCCCGATCATGATGACGTTGAGAAGGTGGGCCCGCTATCGATTCCTGGGGTTGGCGAAAACACCCCCACCCCGAAGGCAGAGGCCGGTCAGATCGTCTTCGTCACCAAGCTGACCAAGGCGGAGACCTCGGATTCCCTGTCTAGCAAGGATGCACCGATCTTCCTCAATCCATGGAATATGCCTGACCCACTGCTACCCTTTGCAATCCGGGCGGCCAGCCGTAATGACGAAGACAAGCTGCCGGTTGCCCTCAACCGCTTGGCGGTCGAGGATACAACCGTACGCGTCGAAGCTTCGGCGGAGACCAAGCAGACGATCCTGTGGACGATGGGCCAAGCCCACGCCGATCTGTTGCTAGCCCGCCTGAAGGACCGCTACGGGGTTAATGTCACCTCGGAGCCGATCCGGGTCGCCTTACGCGAGACTTTCGTCGCCGCTGCCAAGGCCGATGGCGCCCATGTCAAGCAGTCTGGTGGGCATGGACAGTATGCTAAGTGCCAGATCGAGGTTGAACCGCTAGAGCGCGGTGCGGGCTTCGAGTTCGTCGACAAGATCGTCGGCGGTGTCATCCCCCGCCAGTTCATTCCCTCGGTTGAGAAGGGGATTCGCAGCCAGTTGGAGAAGGGCGTCCTAGCCGGTTATCCGATGGTCGACATCCGCGTCAACCTGGTCTTTGGGAAATACCATCCCGTCGACTCCTCCGACCTCGCCTTCCAGATGGCCGGTGCCAACGCCATCAAGGAGGCCGCCTCCAAGCCCGGCGTCACCGCCCTCCTCGAACCGATCGACAAGGTCACCGTCACCGTTGATGAGCAATACATGGGCGCCGTGATGACCGACGTCTCTGGCCGCCGGGGCCAACTCTTGGGCACTGATGCTGACGAGTTCCACCACTCGATCATCCACGCCTTGATCCCGCAATCCGAACTCAGCAAATATGCCATCGATCTGCGCGGCCTCGCCCGTGGCACCGGCTCCTTCACCCGCGAGTTCCACGGCTACGAAATCCTCCCCCAGCAACAGGCCGACCAAATGATCGCCGCCGCCAAGGAAGCCGCCAAAGGCTGAGTGGGGGTACTAATGTAAAACGCCAGCCCTACGGCTGGCGTTTTACTTTATGCTGCGATCAGTTGATGGGCTCGCTGGTGGGAGACACCCATTATTCTTCCGATATCGCGTACAGCCAGCCCAGCATCCGCGAGCGCATGAGCAGCAGCACGAGAGTGCTGAGCGGCTTGAGTATTGGCGAGGCTTGCCGCTTCGCGAGCTCTCTTCGCTCTGGCTTCTTCAAGCGAGTAAGCCTCTGGAAGTACTGGGCATACTTCAATGGCGAAGGAGTCTTCGGGGATAGCTGCGACGAAGGCGATTGCTTCCCGCACTGTGTCTTCAACTTGGTCTAGGCGGGTTGCTTCGCTCCACATGGTTGGTAGTTCTGGGCATCGTAAATCCCAGACACGGCCTCGGCGGGTCGCGGTTACTTGGTAGGTGGTCATGATCTCCACCATCCTTTCCCGCCGAGCTCAACGGCGAATTGGTCCCAAAAGTCATGAGCGGTTTGGTCAGGGAAATCTGAGGATGATCGTGACAGTGTCGAGCGGGTGGCACCGATTTCGATACCGGTGTGCTTGCTCAACTCTGTCATCTGGAAAGGTATGCCTAAGCGCTTGGCCTCATCCTTCAGCTTCTTGATGACTTTGTATCGCTTCATGACTTTAGTCTACTATACACTAGTCTTAAAGTCTAGGTCGTAATAGACTATTTCGCGCAGTAGGGACAAGGAGCGGTATAAG
>JAIRKB010000205.1 GCA_031260385.1 Propionibacteriaceae bacterium
TGGTGTGCGGATTCGGCCTGGTGAAGGTCAGACCATCCGGATGTCGCGGGGGTCTTCCCTCACCGATTTGGCCGAGCGCATCGGCGTTGACCCGGCCCAATTAGTTCAGGTCTTGTTCAATATGGGCGAGATGGTCACCGCCACCCAATCGGTCTCCGATGACACTCTAGAGATCCTTGGTTCCGAGCTTAACTATGACATTCAGGTGATCTCACCAGAAGACGAAGACCGCGAGTTGCTGTCGGCCTTTGCCCTCGGCTTTGGCGAAAACCTTGCCGATGACGAAGACCTGGTGATCCGTCCGCCGATCGTCACCGTGATGGGTCACGTTGACCATGGCAAGACCAAGCTGCTCGACGCCTTCCGCAAGACTAATGTCGTCGAAGGGGAAGCCGGTGGCATCACCCAGGCGATTGGCGCCTACCAGGTGACCACCGAGGTTGATGGCGATGTTCGTCAGGTGACCTTCATCGATACCCCAGGTCACGAAGCCTTCACGGCGATGCGAGTCCGGGGCGCTCAAGCCACCGATATCGCCGTCCTCGTGGTGGCGGCTGACGACGGCGTGATGCCCCAGACGATTGAAGCCCTCAATCATGCTAAGGCTGCCGACGTTCCGATCGTCGTCGCGGTCAACAAGATCGACAAGGAGGGCGCTGATCCGACTAAGGTCCGCGGCCAGCTCACCGAATATGGTCTAATCCCCGACACCTATGGTGGCGACACGATGTTCGTCGACTGCTCGGCGATAACCAGGGATGGTCTCGATGAACTCCTGACCGCTATCGTGCTGACTGCGGATGCCGAACTCGATCTGCGGGTTGACCCCGAGATGCCAGCCCAAGGTGTGGCCATTGAAGGTCACTTGGATCGTGGGCGCGGCCCGGTCGCAACCACCATCGTCCAACGCGGCACCTTACGGATCGGCGACCCCATCGTGGCCGGTAACTCCTATGGCCGGGTGCGCGCCCTGATCAATGATCGTGGCCAAATGGTGACGATCGCACCCCCCTCGATGCCCGTCCAGGTGCTCGGCCTCACCGCCGTGCCTGGGGCTGGTGACAACTTCCTAATTGTGGATGACGAGCGTAAAGCCCGTCAGATCGCCGAACGTCGCGAAGCTCGGATGCGGGCGGCAGCGATGGCCAAGTCCGCTAAGCGGCGGACCCTCGAGGATCTGTTCAAGGAAATGTCGAAGGGCGAGGAACTCAACCTTATCCTCAAGGGCGACTCGGCTGGTTCGGTCGAAGCCCTCGAAGAAGCCCTGGTCAATATCGATGTCGGCGACGAGGTCAGCTTGCGGATCATCGACCGCGGTGTCGGTGCGATCACCGAAACCAACGTCGACCTGGCCGCGACCTCCAATGCCATCATCATTGGCTACAACGTCCGGGCGCAAGGCCATGCCACCCAGCGCGCCAACCAAGAGGGCGTCGACCTACGCTACTACTCGATCATCTACCAGGCGATCGACGATATCGAAGCCGCTCTCAAGGGCATGTTGAAGCCGATCTATGTCGAGGAGGAGCGCGGTGTGGCCGAGGTCCGCCAGGTCTTCCGTTCCTCGAAGATTGGCAATATCGCCGGTTGCTTGGTGATGTCGGGGCTAATCAAGCGTCACGCCAAAGCTCGGGTGGTCCGCGATGGCATCGTGGTGGCTGAGACTTCGATCAACACCCTGCGCCGCGAGAAAGACGACCACACTGAGGTCCGCGAGGGCTACGAGTGCGGCATCGTGCTTAGCGGTTTCTCCGATATTAAGTTGGGCGACTCGATTGAGACCTACGAGATGGTCGAGAAGCCTAGGACCTAACGCGACACTAGTGGAGGAATGATGGCCGGAACTGGTTCCCTGAAAATTGCGGAACAGATCAAGGCGATTGTGGCCAAGATGTTGGGCTCACGGATCCAAGATCCGAGGCTCGGGTTTGTTACCATTACCGAAGTCCGGCTCAGCAAGGATTGGCGGACGGCGGAGGTCTTCTACTCCGTTTTCGGTGATGCCGAGGCGGTCCAGGCCAGTCAGGACGCCCTAGAGGCCGCCAAAGGCCAGATTCGTACGGCGGTTGCCAAAGGCATCCCGATGCGGTTCACCCCGCTGATCGAGTTTGTCCTCGATCGCCTACCAGAGACCTCCGGGCAATTCGAGGCCCTGTTGGCGAGCGTCAAAGCGGCGGACGCCGAAATCGCTGCCAAGGCGGAGGGGGCTGAGTTCGCTGGCGAAGCCGACCCCTATGAACACCCCCGAGATGATGGCGACGAGTAACCTTCCAACCGACGGCTGTCTCCTGGTCGACAAACCCCAAGGCCTGACCTCACAGCAGGTGGTCAGTCGCGTTAAGCGGGCCTTGGGTGTCCGTAAAGCGGGCCATGCTGGCACCCTTGATCCGATGGCGACCGGTTTACTAATCGTTGGCCTCGGTCGCGCCACCCGCCTACTCGGTTACCTTTCTGGTCAGGATAAGCAGTACGCCGCGACGATCCGGCTCGGTCAAGCGACCACCACCGACGATGCTGAGGGCGAGCCGATTGGCCATCCCCAGCTAGCCTCCCACCTGAGCACGACCGCCATCGAAGCCGCTATCGGCGTCTATCGGGGAGCGATCGAGCAAACCCCGAGCGCCGTCTCGGCGATCAAGGTTCAGGGTCGTCGTGCCTACGATCTGGTCCGCCAGGGTGAGACCCCCCAGTTGAAGTCCCGCCAGGTGATGATCACGCGTTACGATCTGGTCCAGCGCGCCGATCAGGGCGACTGGGTCGATCTCGAGGTCATCGTTGACTGCTCTACGGGAACCTATATCCGCGCCCTAGCCCGTGACCTTGGACAAGATCTCGGGGTCGGCGGCCACCTAACGCGGCTACGACGAACCAGGGCGGGCCAGTTCGCGGTTGAGGACGCGGTTGACCTTGAGGCGGTGAGCCTGGAAGCGATCCTCCCTCTGGCGACCATGGCGCGCGCAGTTGCGCCGGCCGTACAAGTAAGGGAAGATGAAGCCCGAGCGGTCGGCTATGGTCGTGGGCTAGATCTTTTACTTCCCGCCGAAGTGGCGGCGGTTTTCTACGGTGAGCGCTTCTTGGGGCTCTATCGCCAGGAGGCTGAGACCGGGCGGGCCGAACCGCTAGCCGTCTTTATTGATCCAAGTGAGGAGCACAATGAGTAGGGTGATTGCGATTGGTAACTTCGATGGGGTCCATCGTGGTCATCAGTCGATCCTGCAGCAGGCCAGGCAACTGGCGGGCACCGGTCGTGTCGTTGCCCTGAGCTTCTGGCCCCACCCCCTAGCGATCCTTGACCCCAACAGGGCCCCGGATCTACTCTGCGGGATCTCACAGCGCGTCTCACTCTTGCGCAAGGCCGGGGCCGACGAGGTTTCGATCGTCGAGTTCACCCCCGAGTTGGCCTCTTGGACCCCCGCCCAGTTCGTCGAACGCGTGATCATCCCCCAGCAAGCCGAGGCCATCGTGGTGGGGGAGAACTTCCGGTTCGGCGCCGCCGCCAGTGCCGACGGCAACCAGATGCGGGAACTAGCCCACGGTCGTTTCGAGGTCAACGTCTTGCCAATGTTGGGCGGGACCCAGCCGGTTTCCTCCTCCCGAATCCGGGCGGCGATTGCCGCTGGTGACCCGGCTTCTGCTGCCCAGATGCTCGGTCGCTGGTTCCGCTTCACCGGGATCGTCCAGTTGGGCGATCAGCGCGGCCACGCCCTTGGCTTCCCCACCGCCAACCTGGCGGTGCCCGCGAAACGAGCTTGTCCCGCTGATGGGGTGTACGCCGGTTGGCTTCACTGTGGGTCCGACACCTGGCCGACCGCCATCTCCGTGGGCACCAACCCCACCTTCGATGGGGTCAGGCGCCGCGTTGAGGCCCACGCTATCGACCAGGTTGACCTCAATCTCTATGGTGAGTTGGTCAAGGTTGATTTCGTCGCCCACCTGCGGGGCCAGATGCGTTTCGACTCGATTGAGGCCCTGATCGCCCAGATGGGTGCCGACGTTGCCGCCTCCCGTCAGGTCTTAGGAGCCACGACTGGGCTATCATAAACCTATGTTGGCAGTTGAAGGCCTCACGCGGCGCTATGGTGACCTGGTCGCGGTTGACGATCTGTCGCTGAAGGTCGTACGGGGTCGCCTGCTCGGTCTGTTGGGCCCGAATGGGGCTGGTAAGACCACCACGATCATGATGATTGCCGGATTATTGCGCCCTGACTCCGGACGTTTGCTCTGGGATGGCGCGCCGATCAAACCCGCCGACCTGCGCCACCTGGTGGGGGTCTGTCCCCAAGAGATCCAGTTGTGGGCCCGACTGACCTGCGCCGAACAAATGGTCTTTTTGGCTCGTCTAAACGGGTTATCGGCTAGTCGTGCCAAACAACGTACGGCGGAACTGCTCGAAGCGGTGGGATTAGCCCAGCGGCGGACCACCCAGGCCCGTCGCCTGTCCGGCGGTATGCAGCGGCGTCTGAACCTAGCGATGGCCTTGGTCAACGACCCCGCCCTGGTGGTCCTGGATGAACCGGAAGCCGGGCGTGCTCCGCAATCCCGGGTCCTG
>JAIRKB010000234.1 GCA_031260385.1 Propionibacteriaceae bacterium
CCAATTAGTACGATACTCACCAGCTACCCGCCATTCCTGCCGCGTCGAGTCGCACCCGATACCCCTGAACGGCGGCCCTGACATCACCAAGGGTGTCACCGCCGAACTTCTCGATGGCTGCTTCGGCGATCACCAAGGCCGCCATCGCCTCTGCGACCACGCCAGCCGCTGGTACGGCACAGATATCGGAGCGCTGGTGGTGGGCGGGCGCCGGACCACCCGTCGAAATGTCGACACTTGCCAGAGCCTGAGGCACAGTGGGAATTGGTTTCATGGCGATTCGCAACCGAATCACCTCGCCATTGGACATACCCCCCTCAATGCCGCCGGCCCGATTGGTCGTCCGCCGAATCCGGCCACCGTCGAAGACCATCGGATCATGGGCCGCCGAGCCGAGACTAGGCGCTAACTCAAAGCCGTCACCAATCTCAACCCCCTTGATCGCGGGAATGGAGATCAACCCCGCCGCCAGACGGGCATCAAGCCGCCGCGCCGCTGCGATATGGCTACCTAATCCCGGTGGAACACCCCAGATCAGAACCTCGACCACCCCACCCAGCGTGTCACCGCCGTCGGTGGTCGTCGTAATAAGCTCCTGCATCCGGGCACTAGCCTGGGGATCAAAACAGCGCACTGGGTCGGCATCAATCGCTGCTAGATTCTCAAAACTAGGGCTAGTTGGAGCCGCCTCAATCCCCCCAATCGCCACGACATGACTGAGCAGGCTTATCCCCAGCCCTTGACGAAGATACTGGCGCGCCACCTCGCCGAGGGCAACCCGGATCGCCGTCTCCCGCGCCGACGCCCGCTCCAAGATCGGTCGTGCCTCGCCAAAATCGTACTTCTGCATCCCCGCCAGATCAGCATGCCCCGGTCGCGGTCGCGTCAGAGCCTCCCCGCGAGCCTGCCCGGCTAGCACCTCCGGATCAATGGGATCCGCCGACATCACCGTCGACCATTTTGGCCATTCCGTGTTGGCGATCTCAATCGAGACTGGCGACCCTATGGTCTCACCCTGAACCACCCCCCCGGTGATTCGCACCTGGTCCTGCTCAAAGCCCATCCGCGCCCCGCGTCCCGCCCCCAAGCGCCGCCGCGCCAAGGCCTGCCTAAGATCATCGGTTGATAGACGTACGTGAGCCGGGATTCCCTCGATAATGCCCGTCAGCACCGGACCATGGGACTCCCCAGCAGTTAGATATCGCAACACAGGGCCAGTCTACCGACACCAGATCCCTTGCGCGGCCACTTAGGCTAGTCGGCCCGTCGAATGTGGGGTTCTTTACTCGCCTAACTGGCCGCGCGATGAGGTCAGGTCCGCGGCGACGGCGTGGAGAAGCGAGGGGTCCACACTTTGGGTGGTCATTAACTCGATTTGGGCGAGGGCTTGGGTGCAGAGGAGATCCAAACCGGTGATAACCCGCGCTCCCTGAGCCGCCGCCAGACTGGCCAGAGGAGTGGGCCAAGGATCGTACAAAACATCAAAGACCACGCGCGGACAGATCCGATCAGCCAACCAGTCCAGCGCCACAGCCGAGGGTACGGTGGAAATTAGCACCTCGGGCGGGTCACCCGCCGCAACCGTGATCCCCCAGCCGGCGGCATCGGCGGCTAGACGAGCCGTCTTCACCTGATCGCGGGCTCGTACACTCACCTGCTTGACCCCAAGACACGACAAAGCAAAGACCACCGACCGGGCGGTGGCGCCGTTGCCGTACACCTCAATCGTGCTCATAGCCGGAGTCACGGTATCGCCAAGCAGACTGACCACGGCTGTCACATCGGTGTTATAGATACGCGTCGTCTGGGGATCGGAAGGATGACCATCAAAGATCACCGTGTTCCCGACGCCAAGACGAGCCACGATCGCATCCGGGCGACCAAGTCGTACGATCGCCTCCTTACAGGGCATAGTCACCGAGAGCCCCCGCCAGTCAGAACCTAAGCCCGCCACAAAAGCGGCAACCTGATCGGCGGTCAGTTCGTGGCGTTCATAACGCCAGTCCAACCCCAAGGCCTCATAGGCGGCTTGGTGTAGCTGTGGTGACAGCGAATGGGCGATCGGTGACCCGATAACAGCGCAAATCAAGGGGGCTCAGTCCGGACAGGAAGCGGGATTCTCGCGACACCACTTCCGGTAGATCTCCCTTTGCTGAACATGCTCATCATAGGTATCGGCAAACAAGGTTTCGCCGGTGTCCAGGTTGATCGTCACGAAGTACAGCCAGTTCCCCTCGGCTGGATTGACCGCTGCCATTAAGGCGGATCGGCTAGGAGAGTTGATCGGTGTCAGCGGCAAACCAGAGAAGTTATAGACCCCCCATGGCGTTTCGGTGTCCTGGTTGCCTTCTTCAAGGTTAGCTTTCCCCGAACGGTTCAATCCGTAGTTCACAACGGAGTCCATCTGGAGGGGCATATCTTCTTTAAGACGGTTATAAATTACGCGGGCGACCTTAGGACGGTCTGCTTCGATAAAGACCTCGGCTTCAATGATGCTAGCGATGATGATGATCTCGCGGGCCGAATAACCGAGCGCCTGGGCCTTGGCTGCAATATCGAGATCCTTTGGCCCGGTGACGTCGTTAAACTCCTCGGCAAACCGGGCCAAGATGGACTTAACACCGGTGTCGATCGGTGGAGTAAAGAAATATGTATCAGGGAAGAGGAAACCCTCCAACTTGGTGGCATCCTCGATTTCAACGTTGCCCCTAAACGGTCCGGTCCAATCCTGTTCCGCCCATTTGCTCAGGCCAATCGACTTTGGATCGGCGACAATCTCCGCGAGAGCCGCCTCAATCTTCTCTGGTGTCCAGCCCAAGCGCTTGACATCATCTTCGTTGAGGTCTAAATCGTCGATCAAGGTCTCAAAGAGCGAACTTAGCCGCCGGCCCTCCCGCATCGTGATCTTCATGATCCACTTATTGTCCGGATCATTCATCATCTTCGCGGCCGTCTTGGCTGGTAGATGGGTCAAGATATTCCAGGTCCCCGGCACGGGGCCAGCCGCCAATTTCAGGGCCTCGCGTTCAAATAAACCCGGGTCCCGGATTACATCGAGACCAACCAGCGAGTCTGCGACTGTTCCCCAGCCGACGCCCTCACGGACAATCACCTGGGTGGCCGTTCCGCCATCGCCGATGTAATCGTCTTGTTGACGCCAATCCATATAAGCGCCATAACCTTTCACCCCAACAACGGCCATTCCACCAAGCAGGATCACGAAAGACAAGGTGACGGCGATCGCAGACTTGGTGCGTCGTGAAGCCTCGGTGCCAATCCACCTAACCTCATTGTTCTCGTCAAACACCTGGGTCCTCCTTCGTTACCGCTTGCCCGATTGTCTGCCCTCGCTCCAACGCGGCTAGCACAGACTCTAGAATACCGACTGCAGCCGCAGAGTCCACTATCGGCCGGGCCTTCTTGGCGTTTCGCCCCGCCGCCCGCAGGCGCTTATGGGCCTGGGCGGTCGACAGACGCTCATCAACCAACCACACTGGGATAGCGACCTTAGCGGCTAGTCGTGCCGCGATGTCCGCGACCTTGCTGGCCGCGATTCCGACCTGGCCATCGAGGGTCAGCGGATAGCCGATGATCAAACCCACTGCCCCCAGATTCCCGACCAACTCGACGATGCGCTCCTCAACCCCACTATCGGCCGGGATAACCTCCAGTGGATAAGCCAGGATCCGCTCCTGGTCACAGGCCGCGACCCCAACCCGGGCTGACCCCAGATCGATCGCCAGCAAGACCCCACGTTCCTCAGCCAAGAGCGTTACCGATAACTTCCAAAGCCTGGGGGGCGGCTGCAGGATCGGTGCCACCGCCTTGGGCGAGATCGTCCGATCCGCCACCACGTCCGCCCATCGCCGCCGCCGCTAAGCTGACCAAGCGACCGGCGCCTAGGCCGCGTTCGCGAGCCGCCGCCGTGGTCGCGACTACGATCGTCGGTTTCGGGGTCGTCGCGATCAGGGCCACCACGGCCGGGGCACTACCAAGTTGCCCTCGTACCTCATTGGCGAGCGAGCGCAGATCAGCCACATCCGGATCAAGCGCGGCGACGAAACGAATCCCACCACGATCAAGGGCCGAAGCGACCAGGTTCTTCGCCAAGTCGCCCGCTTGCGCCGCCTTCAGATCAGCGATCGCCTTCTCCGCTTGTTTCAGCTGGACGAGTAGTTTGGCTACCCGGTCTTCAAGCTGAGCCGGTTGGACCTTGAGGGTGTTCGCCAGGTTAGCGACCAGCGCCCGCTCAGCCGCTAGATGATCGAAAGCATCAGTCGACACCAAGGCTTCGAGGCGACGTACGCCCGAACCAATCGAGCCCTCCGAGATCAAGCTCAAAAGCCCGATTTGGGAGGTTGACTGCACATGGGTGCCGCCGCAGAGCTCCCGCGACCAGGGACCCGCCAACTCGACCACCCGGACGATCTCACCGTACTTCTCCCCAAACATTGCCTGGGCGCCGAGGGCCTTGGCCTGGTCGAGAGACATCTGGGAGGCGGTGACCGCCCAATCGGCCCGGATCGCCTGATTGACGACCCCCTCAAGTTCCTGTTTCTGGTCTTCCGACAACCCAGCGAGAGCGTTGAAATCGAAACGCAGATAGCCGGGTTTGTTGTATGACCCGGCCTGGTGGGTGGCCTGGCCCAAGAGTTGGCGGAGCCCGGCATTAATCAGGTGGGTTGCGGTATGGGCTTGACAGGCCCCAAAACGCGCGGCGCCATCAACTGCCGCTACCACCTCGGCGCCGGTGGCGATCGTCCCATCGGTAATCACGCCGCGGTGGACGATCAGACCGGGAATCGGCTCTTGAACGTCGACAATATCGACACTCAAGCCAGCAGCCGTAATCAGACCGGAGTCACTATCCTGGCCGCCCGCTTCGGCATAGAACGGGGTTTCCCCAAGCTGGATCTCGACCTCATCACCAACCGAAGCGGCTGAGACCGCCTGCCCATTCTTGATCAGACCAAGCACCCGACTGGTGACGGTCAAATCGGTGAAACCAAGGAACTGGGATTCACCCGAGCGCCGCAGTTCGCCGTAAGCCGCCTGAGAGGTGAGATTGCCTTTCTTGGCCTTCGCATCGGCCTTGGCCCGGGCCTTCTGTTCGGCCATCAAGGTCTGGAAACCGGCCTTATCAACCGTGATCCCCGCCTCTTCAGCCATCTCTAGTGTCAGATCGATCGGGAAACCGTAGGTGTCGTGAAGCTGGAACGCCTTGTCACCTGGCAATTCGACGGCCTTGGTGGCCTTCAGCTTGGTCACCGCCAGGTCGAATAGCTGGGTGCCAGAAGCCAAGGTCCGCGAGAAGGTCTCCTCTTCAGCGCCCGCCACGGCGACGATCCGCGGCCATTGCTCGGCGATCTCCGGATAAGAGGCCACCATCTGATCGCGGCTAACACTCAGCAACTCCAGCAGGGTCGGTTCCATCACCCCGAGCAACCGCATCGAGCGCATCGAGCGCCGCAACAGCCGTCGCAAGACATAACCGCGCGCTTCATTGCCGGGAGTGACGCCATCGGTGATCAACATCAAGGCCGACCGGATATGATCAGCGACCACCCGCATCCGAATATCGTCTTCAACTTGCTTACCGTACGGCTTGCGCGCTAACTCACTAGCGCGGGCGATCACCGGGAAAACCTGGTCAATCTCATAGAGATTCTCGACACCCTGCAGGAGGTAAGCCGCCCGCTCCAAACCGGCACCGGTGTCGATATTGCTAGTCGGGAGCTTCGCCGAAATATCAAAGTCGTCTTTGGCGCGCACCACCGACAGATCCTCAGTTTGGAAGACCAGGTTCCAGATCTCGAGGAAGCGATCTTCGTCAACGATTGGTCCGCCATCCGGTCCATAAGCTGGTCCCCGGTCGATATAGATCTCCGAGCAGGGACCACCCGGCCCGGGCACGCC
>JAIRKB010000246.1 GCA_031260385.1 Propionibacteriaceae bacterium
CATTAGGCGCGCCATCCAGGTCCACCACTAAAACCCCGATGGCGCTTCGCTTACCCTGGCTACGCGCAACACGCTTGTTCGGGTTATGCGCTGAAAGTACCTAAGCACTACTAGCCACAGCAACCACCAGAACGCCGCCAGTGATTAAAGCCCGAAGGCCTTCATAAGGTCTGAACCGAGGCGAAACGTAGGAAAAAGGCGAGGGCTGGGTCCCGCAGCCATTGCGTGTTCCTCGCTCGTCAACCGCTTCCTTGGTCTCGGTGTAACTAAGCAAGCTCAGTTACACTCTCGACCCGCGTCGCGGTAAAACGGCAGCGCAGGCCGGGCAAAGCCCGGCCGTGAGCGAGCAAGGGCGGAGGCACCCAGCCCTCGCCGGAACAAAACTTGTTACGAACGATTAAGACCCGTTCTTACGATCAGCCGCTTTAACCTGAGCGCGCGCCCGCTGATATGCTTTTTCGGTCATCGGAGTATTATCCCCACCCTCGCGCAGATCAGACAGTCGACGTAGCTCGCGCCGCGCCGCATCCACATCAAGATCCTCTAGCATCTGCGCATAAGGAGACAAGACAGTAACGTGTATCCCATCCTCCCCCGGGCGTACCGATACAAAACCAGACTCCTGGGTGTCCCCGGACCCGGCGACCGCAAAGGCGGCGATATGACGGACGCCGTCTGGTGCGGTCACTTCGGCCACACCAGACTTCGCTAGGGTCGCAATCAGGGGGATGTGGCGCGCCAGGATGCCGATCTCGCCCGCAGCGGTGGTTGCCATAACGTGGATGGCATCGCCTTCCCAAACCAGTCGGTTCGCGGAAACAATCTCAACCCTGAACGACTCAGCCATTAGATACTCCCCTGCTGGAGCTCTTCCGCTTTCTTCATCACATCATCCATCGAGCCGACATTAAAGAACGCCTGCTCCGGCACATGGTCAACATCGCCTTGGCAGATCATCTGGAACCCTTCGATTGTCTCATCCAGTGAGACAGTGGAGCCGGGGATGCCGGTGAACTTTTCTGCCATATAGGTGTTCTGAGACAAGAACTGTTGCACCCGCCGGGCTCTCGCGACGACAATCTTGTCTTCTTCAGACAGTTCGTCAACACCAAGAATCGCGATGATGTCTTGGAGTTCCTTGTTACGCTGCAGGATCCGCTTCACCTCAATAGCAGTGTCGTAGTGATTCTGCGAAATGTAAAGCGGGTCAAGGATCCGGCTAGTCGAGGTCAAGGGATCGACGGCTGGGTAGAGACCACGGGAGGCGATGTCACGGCTAAGCTCGGTCGTGGCATCGAGGTGGGCGAAGGTCGTCGCCGGAGCGGGGTCGGTGTAGTCATCCGCCGGAACGTAGATCGCCTGCATCGAGGTGATCGAGTGGCCACGCGTCGAGGTGATCCGCTCCTGGAGTTGACCCATTTCATCGGCCAGGTTTGGTTGATAACCCACCGCCGAAGGCATCCGGCCAAGGAGGGTTGAAACCTCGGAGCCCGCTTGAGTGAAACGGAAGATATTGTCGATGAACAGCAAAACGTCTTGGTTCTGAACATCGCGGAAATACTCCGCCATCGTCAAGGCGGACAAGGCCACCCGAAGCCTGGTGCCCGGTGGCTCGTCCATCTGACCGAAGACCAGGGCGGTGTCTTTCATGACCCCGGCTTCGATCATCTCAACGATGAGATCGTTGCCCTCACGGGTGCGCTCCCCTACCCCAGCGAACACCGAGGTGCCACCGAAGTTGTGGGCGATGCGGTAGATCATCTCTTGAATGAGCACGGTCTTGCCGACGCCGGCGCCCCCGAATAGGCCAATCTTGCCACCTTGAACGTAGGGGGTGAGCAAGTCGAGCACCTTGATGCCGGTGTGCAGCATCTGGGTCTTCGGCTCTAGGGCGTCGACAGGCGGCGGCTCACGGTGAATTGGCCAGCGCTCAGTGATCTCGACGCTGGAGATATCCTCGTTAAGGCACTCGCCGGTCACATTCCAGACCCGACCTTTGGTGACGTCGCCGACCGGCACCGAGATTGGTGCCCCAGTGTCGCGCACCTCAGCGCCCCGGACCAGGCCATCAGTTGGCTTCAGAGCGATCGTCCTCACGATGTTGTTACCGATATGGAGTTCGACCTCAAGGGTGATCTCCCGGGACTCACCTTTGGACTGCACGCTAACTTTTAGCGCACCCAGGATTTCCGGCATTTGGTCAGGGGGAAACTCAACATCGACGACCGGTCCGATCACTCGAACCACGCGCCCCACTCCAGTTGTCTTCTGGCTGGTCATATTCACTCCTCATCCTCGGCGAGCGCCGATGCGCCCCCCACAATTTCTGTGATCTCTTGGGTGATCTTGGCTTGGCGGGCTTGGTTCGCCTGCCGGGTTAGGGACCCGATTAGCTCTTGGGCATTATCGGTCGCAGCTTTCATCGCCCGCTGTTTGCTGGCCAGCTCGCTGGCCGCCGCCTGCATCAGATAGTAATGAATCCGGTGACGGGCGTATAGGTTTAGCAGGGTGTTTAGAACCTCGTAGGGACTCGGTTCTATGGTGTAGAGCGCGGTTGGCCCGTTGGATCCGCCGTTGCGCACCACCTCGAGGGGGAAGACCCGCCGAGCCCTGGCTTCCTGAACCAACATTGACTCGAAGCGGGTGTAGACGACGTGAATCTCGTCGACTCCCCCGTCCTCTGGTTCGGCCATGAAACGATCAAGCAGTTCGGTGGCGATTGGGTCGGCATCCTCGAATGTCGACTTATCGGAGAAACCTTCCCACTGATTGGTTAACTTCCGCTTCCGATAGGTGTAGTAGGCAATCCCTTTGCGACCAACCACGTAGGTTTCGACCTCACGACCCTCGCTGAGCAAGGTTTGGCGTAGACGTTCCGCTGTCTTGATGACGTTGGTGGTGTAGGGCCCCGCCAAGCCACGATCAGAGGTCACCACCAGCATCGCCGAGCGCCCGCTGCGCATCTCGCGTTCCCGGGTCAGGGGATGCTTGAAGTCAGTATGGGCCGCCACCGCCGCCGCAGCATCATTAAGAGCCTGCGTGTAGGGGACGGTCGCCCGGGCGGTTGCTTGCGCCTTGGTGATACGAGAAGCCGCAATCAACTCCATGGCGCGCGTAATCTTCTGAGTCGCTTTTACCGACCGGTTGCGTTCCTTGAGTTCTCTGAGGCTAGCGGACATTTATCTCGAGCTCCTGACCATAAGTTGCTCTTGATCAATGTCAATACCGCGTGCCAGTGGGTCAACACTTGGGTCATCCTTGATCAACATCGTGCCGTCGGAGATCCTGAAGATACGCTTGAAGCGTTCAATCGCCTCTTCGGTTTCGGCTTGAACATCGTCTTTGAAGAGGTTGGTTTCGGCGATCGTGGAGAGCACGGAGGTCTCGAGGCGAAGGAAGTCCAAGAGCTCGCGCTCGAAGCGCAGAATATCCTCGACTGGCACGACATCAAACAGACCACCAAGCCCGGCCCAGACC
>JAIRKB010000283.1 GCA_031260385.1 Propionibacteriaceae bacterium
GAGGACTCCACGTTATTCGGTGCCGAACATGATGGTTCATTCTCAAGTTCAATCGCTACGATTTACCAAGGCTTTGGTGGTGAAGAGTTCTACCCCGCAATCGAGGAGAAAGCCGCGAACCTGCTCTACCTCGTGGTGAAGAACCACTCCTTTGTAGATGGTAACAAGCGGATCGCTGCGGCATTGTTTGTCTACTTTCTGGATCGTAACGGTCTGCTTCGGCGGCCAAACGGGGCCCCGGTGATAGACAATGCCGCCCTTGCCGGGTTGTCGCTTATGATTGCCCTGTCTAAACCAGAGGAAAAAGATATCATGTGTAACTTAGTAATGAACTGCCTCGTGTTTGGCAAACCAGACAAAAGGAGCCCAGCCGGCTGAGTGATCAGTACCCCCAGCGGGATTCGAACCCGCGACCTACGGATTAAAAGTCCGGAGCTCTACCGCTGAGCTATAGGGGCAGGAAATAGTGTAGTGGGTTAGGGGCCTTGGAGCGAACTTTGCGCTTCAAGGCCCCTAACCTCATCTGCCCCAATGCAGTTTGGGATTAGCCACTGAAGGTGGTGGTGAAGGCGGTGGATTCGTCGGTGCCGGCGGAGATTAGGCCGACCGACTCCATTGCGCGGGCCATCGCCGTCCAGTCGGCCGGGCGCAGGGGTGGAGAGACGGTCGTACCATCCTCACCCAAGAACAGCATCGTGGTCGCTGGTAAGACGATCCGCGCGGTGGCGAGGGTTTCGTCGCGGAAGTCGGGGATGTAGTTGGCGGCGATCGTCAAGGTAGCCTCGACATCGTCAAGGGCGGCTTGCATACCGCGCTTCATGGCATCGACGACCGCTTGGACGATCTCAGGGTGGGACTCGACGTAGACCGAAGTCGCACCGAGGCAGATGCTAACCAGTGGGACCTTAGGATCAATCGCCCTGATCGCAAAACCGGCTTTGGCGAAGGCCAGGGCATCGGAGTTGGCGAAACCGATCACGGCATCGACCTTGTCAGTGGTCAGCGCAGCCTGCAGGGTGTAGCCGATCTCCATGATCGTGACATCATCTTCAGTCAAACCGGCTTCCTTGAGGGCGATCAGCAAAGCGAACCAGTTCTCGCCATACTTCCCAGGCAAGCCAATCCGCTGGCCCTTCAGATCGGCGACCGAGGTGATACTCGAGCTCTCGGGCACGATGATCCGGGCCGGATATTGGCCATAGTACGAAGCGACAGCGACGATGTCGATGCCTTGGGCACGAGCCTGCAGGATCTCATCACCACCGGCGACAACAAACTGCTCGTCGCCAATCTCCAGAGCGGTGAACAACCCCTCTTGGGCGCCATGGTGACGCAGCGAGATCGCCACCTCATCGGTGTAAAAACCGGCGGAATCCGCGATATAGAACGGCGCGAACTGGATATTGGGGATGAAGGTCAGCCCAACCACCGTTGATGGGATGTCACCGCCTGGATTAGGCGCCGTAGTTTGGCAGCCGGTTAAAAGGACCGCCAACGCCAGCAGCGTGCCGAGGATCGATAGGCGTCGCACCCGCGGGGTGGACGTCAAGGGCGTGGTGTTGGACATGTTTCTCCTTTTACTTGTTTACTTAATGAAGGTCGGGCGACAACAACGTCGCGACCTTCCGATGACGTCGACTTCGCAGAATCGGTCATCATGCGCGACCAGCGTCGCTCAAAAACGGAAACGATCGAGTAGACCGTGGAGGCCAGTAAGGCCAAGATAATGATGGTGGCAAACATCCCAGCGGTGTTTTGGGCGTGGTGTTGGGCGGTGATGAGCATCCCCAGACCGTTGCCGCCCATCACCATCTCTCCGACCACCGCACCGGTGATTGACAAGGTGAAACCATTGCGGACACCAGCCAAGATATTGGGTAGAGCGAGCGGGAGTTCAATGTGGACAAGCAGAGCCGCCGACCCGGCACCGTCCACCATCGCCGCTGACAGGATCGCGCGGTCAAGGTGGCGCAGTCCGACGGTCGCGCTGACCAGGATCGGGAAGAAGACCATGATGGCGCAGAGGATGACGATCGCACGCAAACCATAACCGGTCCACAACACCAATAGGGGGGCCAAGGCGATAACGGGGATGGCCTGAGTGGCGCCCAAAAAGGGGAGGACCGCCGCCGAGACCAAGCGGGAACGGTAGATAAGGACGGCGAGCGGCAAGGCGACCACAAAGCCGACCAGACAGCCAGTCAGCGCCTCCAGCAGGGTGACCCCAATGAAGCTCCACCCATCGGCGTAAACGACGAGGCTATTCCACAGCGAGCGCGCCACCCGGGTCGGGCTGGGCAGCAGATAGGCCGAGATCTTGCCGGGCGCTACGGTAAGGAACCAGCCTGCCAGGAGGATGACTCCTAGGCAGATCGGTGCCACTATCGTCAGCCAGCTTCGCGGCTTGCGCATCGTACCTCCGGTGAGGAGCCTATGGAGCCCAACCAAGGCCCGCTCCATATGCCCTCGTTAGGGACCGTTTCAGGGGAGGGGGAGGCAAGGCCACAGCAAGCGAAAGGCCATCGCACGCGACCGCGCGCCAAACGCCAACAATTCCTCCCATCCAGACTTTAACTGTCGGTTCTGGAATCTCACCAGATCGGCTCGGTTGTTGCCAACTGAGTTCGCGGACTTGGGTGTTAACCACCATCACCGCCGGTTCGGAATTTCACCGACCCCGGAATTGATCGCCCTCAGTTTACCACTAGTCAAAGACAACCGTACGAACACCGTCCAGCAAGACCCGGTGCTGGGCGACCAGACGGACGGCCTGGGCGAGGGTTTGGGACTCGATATCCTTGCCGAGTTCCCGCAGATCCTCGACCGACTTGGTGTGATCGACCCGGACGACCGACTGGTCGATGATCGGGCCCTCGTCAAGATCAGCGGTGACAAAGTGGGCGGTAGCGCCGATCAGTTTGACGCCCCGGGCTTGGGCTTGACGATAGGGATTGGCACCCTTGAAACCGGGCAAGAAGGAGTGGTGAATGTTGATGATTCGTCCACCCAAGAACTCGCAGAGCTCGGGGGAGAGGATTTGCATAAAGCGGGCGAGGACGACCAGTTCAATATCGTGTTCTTCGACGATCTGGCGAACGCGCTGCTCGAAATCGGCTTTGGTATGGGGTAAGACTGGCCAGTGTTCAAAACCGGCCGAATAGAAGGCCGCGATGTCGGCTAGGTCGGGGTGATTGGCAAGTACGAGCGGTACGGTGATCGGCAGGGCCCCAGTGCGAACCCCAGAAAGCAAAGCGTTGAGGCAATGCTCAGCCTTGGAGGCCATGAGTAGGGTTCGCATCGGGCGTCCGACCTCATCGACCTTCAACTCAGCGCCGAAGCGCTCGGCGATTGGGGCTAGGGCAGCCCGCAGGTCGGTGGAGGTGAGGGCCAACTCGACCTGAACTCGCATGAAGAACATCCCGGTGTCGGGGGAGGAATACTGCTGTGACTCGGTGATATTGCCTTGACAATCGACGATCGCCCCCGAAATCGCGTAGACGATTCCTGGCCCGTCCGGACAACTGAAGGTGATCACACAGTGATTGAGCATGGCCCAAGCATACTTCGCACCCAAGCCAGGCGCCTGGGGAGAACGGCTAGTGTTGGAATATATGGGTCAAGGATCGCTAGGCAAGGGGTCGTGTAACCTAGTAACCGACGAGAGAGGGAAACTAATGTTCGACACCCTGCAAGATCGGTTGGCGAAAGCGCTGCGTAACCTGCGCGGCAAAGGGAAGCTATCGGATGCCGACATTGAGGCGACTCTAGGGGAGATTCGGATTGCCCTCCTGGAGGCCGATGTCAATCTGGAGGTTGTCAAGGAGTTTGTGGGGGCGATCCGCCAGCGGGCCGCCGAGGTAGAGCTGTCTAAGGCCATCAACCCTGCCCAGCAGATCGTCAAACTAGTCCATGAGCAACTGGTGGCGGTCTTGGGTGGGGAGACCCGAAACCTGCAGTTTGCCAAGCACCCACCAACAGTGATCATGCTGGCCGGTCTCCAAGGCTCCGGCAAGACCACCCTCGCCGGGAAGCTAGCCTGGTGGTTGCGCGAGCAGGGCAACTCGCCGCTGCTGGTCGCCGCCGACCTCCAGCGTCCCAATGCGGTGACCCAGCTCCAGGTCGTTGGCGAGCAAGCCAAGGTCGCGGTCTACGCTCCGCAACCCGGGAATGGGGTTGGCGATCCAGTCGCTGTGGCCCGGGACGCGATCGGCATTGCCAAACATCATCTTCACGATGTCGTGATCGTGGACACCGCTGGTCGCTTGGGTGTCGATGAGGTGATGCTAAAGCAGGCAGCCGATATTCGCGCGGCCATCTCCCCGGATGAGACGTTGTTTGTCGTTGATGCGATGATCGGCCAGGACGCCGTTGTCACCGCGCGCTCTTTCGCCGATCAGGTCGGCTTCGATGGGGTGGTGCTGACCAAGCTGGATGGCGATGCTCGTGGTGGGGCGGCCTTGTCGGTCGCTACGGTCACCGGGGTGCCGATCATGTTCGCGTCGACCGGTGAAAAACTGACCGATTTCGAGGTTTTCCACCCCGATCGGATGGCCGGGCGAATCCTCGATATGGGCGATATGTTGACCCTGATCGAGCAAGCGGAGCGCCATTTTGATAAGCGGGAGGCCGAGGAGGCGGCTGGGAAGTTGCTTGGCGGTCGCGGCCAGTTCACCCTGCAGGATTTCTTGACCCAGATGCAAGCCGTACGCCGGATGGGGTCGATCACCAAGCTGATGGGGATGCTGCCGGGGGCCGGAGCGATGGCTGATCAGCTATCGCAGGTCGATGACAAGCAGATCAACCGAATCGAAGCGATCATCTACTCGATGACCCCAGCTGAGCGGGCCGATGTGGCGATCCTCAACGGTTCGCGCCGGGCCCGGATCGCCAAAGGGGCTGGGGTTGAGGTCAGCGATGTCAACGGCCTAGTGACACGGTTTACGGAAGCGCGCAAGATGATGGCGCAGCTTGGTTCGGGGATGGGGATGCCGGGGGCACCCGCCGGGGCGATGGGTTTCCCGTCGATGCGCCGGGCTCAAGCCGCCAAGAAAAAGAAGACCGGCTCCAGGGTCTCGGGTAATCCCGCCAAGCGAGCCGGAGTTACCACTCCCGCCAAGGCGGAGCCGCAAGGTTTCGACCTAGCGGGAATGTCCAATGAGGAACTGGAAGCGGCGATGCAAGACTTCCAGTTGCCACCCGATATTGCTCGGGCCCTGGGGGGAAGATTATGACTGATCGTTATCATATTCACGGCGTCTTGCCGAGTGGTGAGCAAGCCGACCTCTGGGTTGAGGCGGGCAAGATCACCTATGAACCGCTGGCTGGGGCCCAAACCTTGGCTACCGCCGGGTGGATCCTGCCCGGTTTGGTTGACGCCCACTGCCATGTCGGGATCGCCGCTCAGGCAGCGACCGACCAGACCACTGCTGAAGCAAACGCCAAACGGAACCTGGCTTCCGGGGTGACCCTGGTTCGTGAACCGGGCTCACCGCTGGACACTCACTGGCTAGACGGACAACCGGGCTATCCGCGTTTCATCCGGGCCGGGCGGCATATCGCCCGAACGGCGCGCTACCTGCGCGGTTACGCCAATGAGGTTGACCCCGCTGATCTGGTCGAAGCCGTTCGTACGGAAGCCCGCGCCGGTGACGGTTGGGTCAAGCTGGTGGGGGACTGGATCGACCGGGATACCGGCGACCTGACGGCCGTCTGGCCGGAGGAGATCGCCCGGCAAGCGATCCTCGCTGCCCACGAAGAGGGCGCCCAGGTCACCGCCCACTGTTTCGGCGAAGACTCGGTCGCCCAGTTGGTGGCGGCGGGGATCGACTGTATCGAACACGGCAGCGGTCTCGACGAGTCTACGATCAAGACGATGGCCGAGCGTGGCACACCACTGGTGCCAACCCTTGACAACCTGAAAATCTTCCCCGGTCTCGCCGATCAAGCCGAAGCCAAGTTCCCGATCTACGCCGCCCATATGCGGGCCCTCTATGACCGCCGACACGCTGTCTTCTTGGCGGCCTATGAGGCCGGGGTGCCGATCTACGCTGGCACGGACTCTGGCGGCTTCCGCGCCCACGGCACCATCCTCGACGAAATCCTCGCCCTCGCTACTATCGGTGGCCCCGAGTTCGCCCTCGCCGCCGCCTCCTGGCGCGCCCGTACCTGGCTCGGCGCTCTTAACCTCGAAGAAGGTGCCCCCGCCGACCTAATCGTCACCGGCCGCAACCCCCACCAAGACCTGACCGCCCTCAAAGAGCTCAGTCTCGTGATGGTCGCCGGGGTGCTAGCAACCCCATAATTCGAGACGAGCGGCTTGGGTTTGGTATTTCCCTCGGTCCGGCTGTAGGCTCTGCCCATGCAAAATCGTCGCAACTGGTGGCCCGCCTCTTAGGCGGTCAGTTGGTTGCGTCCAAAAACACCGCCTGTCCGGGCGGTTTTTTTATGCCTGGGGCAGGCGTCCAGAATAAGGAGAAAGAATGAAATCTCGTGGATTCCTGCGAATCAGCGTTGTTTTAACGGGGGCCGCTATTGCATTGTCGCTGAGCGGTTGCGCCACACCCACTGAGCCCACCGACTCGGATTCGATCCGAATTGGGATTGCTCAGATCGTATCCCACCCTTCGCTTGATGCGATTCGGGAAGGGTTCAAGGATTGCATGGTTGACTTGGGATATAACGTTAAATATGACGAGCAAAACCCGGAGGGCGACCAGGCCGCCTTGACCTCGATCGCTAATAACTTCAAGTCCGCCAACCTCGACCTAGTGGTGGCGATCACCACCCCGGTGGCTCAGGCTTTTGCTCAGGCGATGACTGATCAGCCGATCATCTTTGCTGGGGTTACCGACCCGGTGACAGCCGGGCTAGTCGACTCCTTCGAGGCCCCCGGGACCAACCTGACTGGGTCGTCAGACTATCCGCCGATTGATGATCAGATTCAGTTGATCGTCGACCTGGTGCCGAACGTGAAGACGATTGGTGTCGTCTACTCCTCTTCCGAGGTGAACGCCGAGATCCAGCTTAACTTGGCGATTGAAGCCGCCAAAAAGTTGGGGATTGAGATCCGTTCCGCCGCTGTCACCAACTCCTCGGAAGTCCAGCAAGCCGCGATCTCGCTAGCCGGGGTGGATGCCTTCTACGTCGGCAATGACAACACCGTCGTCTCGGCGATGGAGGGTCTCGTGCTAGCCGCCGAGCAGCAAGGCGTCCCGGTGATCGCCTCCGACCCCGACTCGGTGTCCCGGGGCGCGACGGCGGCTTTTGCGGTTGATCAGCATGCCATGGGCTGCCAGGCCGCCAATGCCGCCGATCAGGTGCTCAAAGGTGGATCGCCCGCCACGATCCCGGTGATTCGGATGGCCGACCTGAAGGATAGCCTCTAC